>DAIUBX010000128.1:0-7636 GCA_036846465.1 Bernardetia sp. | reverse complement strand
CCGGAAAATAGCCTGCCTCGCCTAATTCTTCCTCAATTCTTAAAAGTTGGTTGTATTTTGCCATACGGTCAGAACGAGAAGCCGAGCCTGTTTTGATTTGTCCTGTATTGAGTGCAACTGCCAAATCTGCAATCGTGTTGTCTTCTGTTTCGCCACTTCTGTGCGACATAACAGTTTTGTATTCGTTTCTATGAGCAAGATTTACAGTATCTATCGTTTCTGTGAGTGTTCCGATTTGATTTACTTTTATCAACACTGAATTAGCCACTTGCTTTTCAATTCCTTCTTGTAGTCGTTTTACATTCGTTACGAAAAGGTCATCTCCCACTAATTGTACTCTATCGCCAACAAGTTGAGTAAGTTTTTGCCAGCCACTCCAATCGTCTTCGTCCATTCCGTCTTCAATCGATATAATTGGATATTGTTTACACCAATCTGCCCAATATTCAGCCATTTGGTCAGACGTAAGTTTGTCGCCTGTTGATTTGTGGAAATGATATACTTTGTTTTTTGCATCATAAAACTCTGAACTTGCAGCATCAAGCGCAATATAAACATCTTGTCCTGCTTTATAACCTGCTGCCTCAATAGCTTGTAAAACGACCTCAATCGCTTCTACATTTGAGCGAAGGTTTGGCGCAAAACCACCTTCATCGCCTACATTGGTAGAAAGTCCGTTTTTCTTCAAAACTGTTTTTAGATGATGAAAAATTTCCGTTCCCATTCTCAAAGAATCTGAAAAGCGTTTTGCACCAACTGGCATAATCATAAATTCTTGAAAATCAATGGCATTATCAGCATGAGAACCACCATTCAAAATATTCATCATCGGAACAGGAAGTGTATTTGCATTCACTCCACCAATATAACGATACAAAGGAAGATTTGCCTCTTTTGCAGCAGCTTTAGAAAGAGCAAGGGAAATACCAAGCATTGCATTTGCACCTAATTTTGATTTATTTGGTGTTCCATCAATTTCAATCATCAGTTTGTCGACAATATTTTGATCAAAGACTGAAAAACCAATAAGCTCAGGAGCAATAATTTCGTTTACGTGTTTTACAGCTTGTAAAACTCCTTTTCCTAAAAATGCAGTTTGATCATTATCTCTAAGTTCGACAGCTTCGTGTTTTCCTGTCGATGCACCAGAAGGAACGGCTGCACGTCCCATATTTCCTTTTGAAGTATGTAAATCAACTTCAATAGTTGGATTTCCTCTTGAATCTAAAATCTGACGTGCGTGAATGTGTTGAATTTGAGCCATAGATATATGTTTTGAAATGAATGGACTAAAGTTGGAAACTTATTATTTTTTAATAAGTCTAATAATACAAAGGTAGTTTCTTAATTGAAACATGACAAGTTTGAACCTAAATCTATCTGTATCTTTAAATTAGCTTATCATTTTTTCTGAAAATCTAACAGTAAACTATTAAAAATAAGCATTTTTAGCTTAGAAAATCAAATAATTAGTTTTCTAACTAGATTTTTGTTTAACTTGAATATAAAACTATTCGCTTTTTATAGAGGTTAGACAAATTAGAGAAACAAACGCACTTTATTAGCTAACTGGTCTAGTTAAACCCACTTGAATTTATGCGTAAAAAAATACAAGAACGACTCAACAAAACATCTCACAGAATTCGTAACCATAGGCGAGTAGAGGGTTTTGAGCGTTTTTTGGAAAATATTTATTTTAGAAAAAATCCAGAGTTTAATTTGTATTTGATTTTGGGAATATTTTTTTCTAAGATTCAGAAAGATGCCGTTCCAGATCGAGCCAGTGGAATTGCTTTTAATCTTACTTTGGCAATTTTTCCATTTGTGATTTTTTTGTTTACTCTTATTCCTTATCTGCAAATTTCAGATTTGGAAGAGCAAATTTTCACAAAACTCAATGCTATTGTACCAAACGGAATTTATGCATTTATAGATACTATTATTTATGATGTTGTCAGCAAACAACGTGGAGGACTTTTATCTTTTGGTTTTGTGGCTGCTCTCTTTGCTGCTACTACTGGAACAATTGGCTTTATGGATGCTTTTACACGTTCTCAACGAATTATTGACAAACGAAATTTTATAAATAAACGATTTACAGCTCTTATTCTAACACTTATTTTTACAGTTCTTTTATTGCTTACTATTTTGCTTATTATTGTAGGAGAAAGTATTTTGAACTTTATGATACTTAAGGAATGGTTAAGTCAAGATTTTTCTTCGTATAGCATCAAAATATTACGTTATATTATTGCCTTTTTTATTATTTTACTTACTATTTCTATGTTGTATCGTTTTGCACCTGCTCTCAAAATCCCTTGGCGTACCTATGGTGTAGGTGCGATTTTGGCTTCTTTTTCTTGTGTAATTGTTTCTGTTGCTTTCTCTTCTTACATTAGTTATTTCAACACCTATAATAGGTTGTATGGCTCTATCGGTACTTTTATAGGATTTATGTTTTGGCTCTTTGTGATTTCCCTTGTTATTCTTTTTGGTTTTGAGATAAATGTAAGCATAGAAAAGTCACGAAAAATAGCAGTTCGAAGATATAGAGTTTGGAGAGAAGGTATGGCAGACGAGTTAGAATTACAAGACGAAGAAAAACAGGAAGAGGAAAAACAGGAAGAGGAAAAAATAATAAATGAACCACAAAAAGCAGAATCAGACACAGAAATAGACGTTGCAGAAAGTAAGATTAAAGAAGAAACAAAAAATAAAACGAAAGACTAAATTTTAATACCAATCAAACTAATATCATCTACTTGTGCGCTTTCTTGCTGATGTTCTGTCAATAGATGTAATAATTCTGTTCTTTGTTTGTCCATCAAGTTTGATGCATTGTTTTCTATAAAATTACAAAGCTCTAAAGAACCAATTTTTTTACGATCTGGGTTAGGTTGATCTGCAAATCCATCGGTAGTAAGATAAATTAATGCCCCTTTTTCTAAAATAATTTCATTATCTACAAATGGAATAGGATTGTTTCTTGTACGCCCACCGATAGAGCGACGGTCCCCTTTTATTGTTTTTAGTTTTGGAGTATCATCTGATTTATCAATAAAATACAAAGGTCGTTTTGCACCTGCAAAAGTAACTTTGAATTTCTGTTTTTCTTCTTCATTTTCTATCTCTTCTATACATAAAAGCGCAACATCCATTCCATCATCATTTGAAGTTTGGTCTTGTTTCAGAACGGCACGAGTATTTTTATCTAATAGTTCCAAAACTTTGGCAGGTTCTTTTACTTGGTGTGTTTGTACAATTTCATCTAAAAGTGTTTTTCCAATGACAGACATAAAACCACCCGGAACTCCGTGTCCTGTACAGTCTATAATAGCTGCATAAATTCGTGTTTTAATTATTCCTTCTACTTCTGTTTCTATTTTTGTTACCCAGTAAAAATCACCAGAAACCATAGAAAGAGGTTTAAAGATTACAAAATGAGAGTCAAAAAGAGAATCTAGGAATTCTTTTTCTGGAAGCATGGCTTGTTGAATAGTCAAGGCATAACGAATCGAATCAGTAATATTTCTATTGTTGGTTTCGATGGTTTTGTAAGCTCTTGCATTATCCAAAGCGATGGAAGTATAGGCAGCCAAAGAACGTAAAATGGTAATATGCTGAGTAGAATAGGCATTTTTTTGAAAGCTCTGAACGGTTAGGATTCCGATGGCATGTTGCTCTACACTAAGGGGAAAATAAGCTGCTGCATGGGGAGTTTTGCCGAGTTCCATTTCTATTCCCTTACTAGCAGATTCATTCACATAGTGTTTGTTTTCGTTTTCAAAGTCTTGAATAATAATTTCTTTTTGATTTTCATAACAAAGTACAGAAAGTCGTTTTTTATCTTGTAATGATTTTGTGTGGAATGGAAAATAAGTTTCTCCTTCTACAAAAAATGGAAATTCCAAACGTTGCGATTCTTCATTAAAAACACCAATTCCAAATCTATCCACAGGCATAAGTGCGCTGACATTTTGATACACCGTTTCTATCATTTGACGCATGTCCAAAGTAGAAGTGATTTTTTGTCCTACTTCACTCAAAATATTTACATTATCGTAGGCAACTTGAATTTCTTTTGACTGCTTTTCTAACAATGAATTCTGACTTTCCAACTGTTTGGTTTGACTCTCTAGTTCCCACGTTTTTTCGGCTAGTTCGTTTGTTCTTTCTTCTACTTGATACTCTAAACGGCGTTTTTGTTCTTGAATTTGATAGGTTCTGATTTTATAACCACCTATTGTAACCGTTAGAAAAAGAAAAACGCTACCTGTAATAAACCACCATGTTCGCCAAAAAGGAGGGGTTACGATAATTTTTATTTCAATTCCTGTATCATTCCAAATTCCATCACTATTCGAACCTTTTACTTTTAATGTATAACTTCCTGATGCAAGGTTGGTGTACGTAACAAAATTTCGGTCAGTAGAATGCCATTCTTTGTCAAATCCTTCTAAATAATAAGAATATTTTGTTTTGTGTGGAGCAATAAAATCTAATACTGAAAACTCAATAGAGAAAACATTGGCATCGTAAGGTAATTTAATTTCTTCGGTATAAGGAATTGTTTTTTCTAAATAAGAATCTTTATCAGATGGTGAAATTACTTTATTGAAAAGTGAAAACTGCGTAAAAATAAGTTTTGGAACATCTGTATTATAACTCAAACTATCTGGATTGAAACGATTAAATCCATTTATTCCACCAAAATAAATAAAACCTTGTTTTTGTTCTCCTGTAGTTGTGTCTATAATTTTTTCTTGAAAAACTGAACCCGAAATAAATTCATTGCTCTGCAAACCATCAGACATATCATACGAACGAATCGTTTTTGCGTATGGGTCAATTTCTGCAATTCCTTGACTGGTACTTACCCAAATTCTGTTCTGTAAATCGCAGACAATAGCATGAATAATATTATTAGGTAATCCATCTTTTTCTGTAAATACTGTAAAGACACCTTTTTTTACATCAAATTTATTGAGTCCATTTGCTGTTCCTATCCAAATATTTCCATCATCATCTTCTGCAATAGACAAAACTTCGTCGTTACTAATACTATTTGGGTCTTCGATTTGGTGCATATAACGCACAAATTTTTCACTATTTGGGCTGTTATCGTATAGATTTAGTCCGTCTTCTGTTCCTATCCAAAGGTTTCCAATCCTATCTTCAAAAATTACACGCACATAATTATTACTCAAACTAAAATCATTGTAGATTTCATTTTTGAAAAGTTGTGTTTCTCCAGAAGATGAAAACTTTAATAGTCCTTGTTGGTAAAGACCTATCCAATAATTATTTTTGGAGTCCTGATAGATGTCTTTTACAGATATTTTTTTAGAATCAGTTAGTTTTTCATTTTGAATTATAACTTTATCGAAAGTCTGTTTTTTGTCATTAAAAAGCTCTAAACCTTCTGAAGTTCCTACCCAAATTTGATTTTGTCTGTCTTCATAAACTACTGCAACTTTATCACTAGCAATCGTAGTTTCATCTTTTTCTCTGTGTTGATAGGTTTTGAAAATACGTTCTTTTTCATTTTCAGGCGTTAAAACTGCAATTCCCCCACTAGCTGTTCCTATCCACAAATTATTATTTTTTGTTTTACAAATACTTGTAATTCTGCTATCTGGCAGACTTTTGGGTTTATCTGCTTCTTCTCTAAAATGAGCAAATTTATTTTTGATCGGGTTAAATTTATTGATTCCTTCGGCAAGTGTTCCAATCCAAATACTATTCTGATCATCCTTAAAAATACTTGTGATATGATTATTACTAAGCGAATAACGCAGAGAAGGATTAGATTCAAGTCTTTTGATTTGATTTGTTGAAGAATTAACAATCAAAATACCATCTTCTTGTGTACCTATAAAAATATCATTTCCAAAACTCTCAAAAGTAGTAATTATTTTTCTAGAGAAAATATTTTTTGTGGTGGGTTTGCCTGTTTTATCTATTGTTTTCTGCTCTTTGGTTTCTAAAACTGTAAAAATTTCAGTATCTAAATCTAAAATATTTATTCCTCCATCACGAGTAGCAATCCATAATTTGTTTGATAATTCATTTTTAGTTGAATTCTCTTTTTTCAGAATCTCTAAACCAATAATTTGTTCACTACTTGGAGCACTTGAGCTACTTCCATAAATACTTGGTCTGAAATGAATAAATTTATTTTCATTTTCTTCAAAACGGTCTAAACCACCTTCTGCTGTTGCTATCCACAGTCGTTTTTGAGAATCTTCTATCAAGTCCGTGATGTGATTATTGGCTAATGAATTTTGGTTTCGCTCATCGTTTCGATAGTGGTCAAACGTTTTTGTCTGAGGATTGAACAGATTTAGTCCACCAACAGAAGTTCCTATCCAAAGCCTATTTTTAGAATCTTCTAAAATTGAAGTAACTGCACCAGCACTCAAACTAAGGGGGTTTTGTGACTCATGAGAAAAAATTTCAAAATTTTCTGTGATGGTATTTAGCCTAGAAAGTCCACCATTTTGTGTTCCTATCCAAATAAAATTATCTTCAGTTTGTAGCAGGAAAGTAATATGATTATCAGGAATTGAATTTTGATTTTTATCGGATTTGTAGGTTTTAAAATTACTAGCATCATACCTATTAAGTCCATTTTGTGTGCCTATCCAAATAAAACCCAAATTATCTTGGAGCATACATGTTACCGTATTTTGAGATAATCCATCTTGAGAAGTAAGTTTGTCAAAACGCCAATCCAAAGTAGGTTCTTGTGCATACAAACCCAAAGACTTGTTCTTTCCAATTTCTAAAACAAATACAATCATATTTTGAAAAATGAATAAGAAAAGAAAGGAAATTACACGAAGAAAAGGTGATAAACGGATTTTGATATTTCTATGAAATGAATGCGACATAAATTTTTATTGTGTCTGCTATAAAGACTGTTTTCTGTATTGTGATATTGGTTTTGTTCTATTTAGGAAAGATAAAAAAAAAACAGCAGATTACAATGAAAATTTAGACAAACAAGTTAATATGTTCTGTTATTTTTGATAAAAATAAAACCTATCAAATTTCTTTTTTTTGAGATTTGATAGGTTTTAGCAATTTAAATGAAATATAAAATTAAGCTTCTTTCATCTTGTACCAATATGAGTCTGTATTTACGGTAGCATTAAGTTCATGTAGCAAAAAGTACAATCCAAAATAAGTTCTATTTAAGTAAAGTGAATGCTGCGAACCCCTTGCTTGTTTTGAGTTACGAAGTTCTGGCATTTTAGAAAGACGTTCTCCAAATTCATTCAAATCTTGAAAGTATTTTTTATCTCCAAAATAAAACGTATCACTATGAAAAGGCTTCATAGAAAGCGATAATAATTCTTTGAAGACACCTTTAAAAAACGCTCTTTGTTGAGGTGTATCATCAGCCATCAAAAATCCTAATCCTTCAAAAGCAGTTTCTAGTTGAGCATCATCTTCTAAAATATTTTTTTCCATGATACTAAAATGCTGTAAATAATATTCCTCTGGAATCACTTTTACTGCACCAAAATCAATAAAACCAACTTTTCCATCTTCTTGCATGATGAAATTGCCGGGGTGGGGGTCTGCATGGACTTCTTTCAAAACATGCATTTGATAATCGTAAAAATCCCAA
>DAIUBX010000127.1:5604-7637 GCA_036846465.1 Bernardetia sp. | reverse complement strand
CAGCTTCTGCATTATAGCCGTAAATACGGAAATAAATGGTAGCCTGATTATTTAGTGCTGTTATACTTGATAAATCAAAAGAATGAGAGCGAAAATTTGTATCATCAGGTACATTAGTAACTGTAGCAGGAATTGCAGTAAAGGTTGTTCCATTAGTGCTATATCTTACTTCAAAATCTCTAATTCCTGTACCAGAACGACGCTCATCAAACAAAAATTGAATCTCTTGAAAGCCAGTTGCAGAAGTAGAAAACTGAAAGTAATCATTTGCATCCAATGCTCCTGTACTCCAACCCGTAAAAGACCAAGAATCTGTACTAGCGTTACCAGCAGGAAAAGTTTCGCTACCAATACCTGTTCCTGCCATTGCAGTACCTGTTCCAGTAGCAGGAGTAATTACCTCTCCTTCAAATGTCCATGTAACAATATCAGTTTGTGCATTGGCTTGTAATCCGAAAAAGGAGAGCAGTAAAATTAGCACAAACGACATTTTTTTTAGTATGCGTTTTTGCATCATCAAATATGAATAAATTGTTAATAAAAAAGAAATTTTTGTCATATAGAACTTTAAAAACTCATTTACTAATACCATTACTTAGCTTTAAAATAAAAACTAAAACAGCCAAAAGGCTATTTTAAGAAGTATTTGAATTAGTATTTGGTCAGTGTTCTACTCAAATATATTATATACAAAATTAACAGTTCTATATTACTTCATTGTGAATAAACTAAGGAGATTGAGCAAAGTGTAAGAAAATAGACAAGTTCGTTTTTTTACAAAGAATAGAATCCAAAATATAGTAAAGATTACTTTAAATTTTCTCTACTCTCAAAACTATTTTCTCATCAACCGAATTAGAAGTAAGTGTAGTAAAAAATAAAAATTCATGCTGCCCTTCTGAAATAGAAAACTGTTTTCTGAGGTCTTTTACAGAAATAGGGAAGTTACGAGTAACAATATTGAACGAACCTTTACCAAATTTCCTTTTTACTTCTTTCTTAGAAAAAGGAGTAACTTCTATTATTTTAAATGTTTTACCTATAAAATTTTCTTTTAGTTCTGGCGAAGTATATAAATGTGTATTTGCAGAGAGTTTATGTAATTGGTATTTTTCGGCAATACTTTTAAAAGCTCCTGCCTTCAAAACAGCTACATTAGGTTCATACAAAAAATACTGAATATCATTTTTGAGAGAATAATCAATAAAAATTTCCTTTTCTTCTTCCATCAAAAAACTGAATTGCTCTAACCTATTTTCTTGATAATTTTTTCTTTTACTATTTTTAACGTGTAAGTTTATGGAGTTTATAAATATTTTTTCAAAATCTTGTTTTTTATTATAGCTATCTAATTGATACAGAACCTCTTTACATTCATTTTGAAGTGCCACAACTTCTACTTTTTCCACTTGAGTTAATCTATTCAAAACTAATTGAATATCCAATAAAGGCGCAGTTTTGAGAAGCCATTTTTTTCCTGTTTTTTTAAACAAATCCCATAAATCAACCATATTAGGCTGACAATCTTCTAACAAGAAAACTTTTTTCTCTACAGTATCCCTACGAGCAGGGTCAAGATAAATCCAATCAAAAACTAAATTTTCAGTTTTAGCTTTTTCTAAAAAATCTTCTGAATTTCCACAAATTACCTCAATATTAGTAGCTCCCAGTTTTTCAAAATTATGTTTTGCGATACTTGCTAAGAGTTCATTTTGTTCTATATAAATTACCTTTTTTACTTTTTTGGAAAAATAAAAGCTATCTACGCCCATTCCACCTGTCAAATCTACAAGGGTTTGATTTTCTATGTTTATTTTATCGTCATTATTAAAATTATTTTCTAATAAACTCGCCTTATATTCTGCTGTACTTTCAGAAGAAGCCTGTTCAATAGACAAAGAAGGGGGAAAAAGAATTTTATCAAGATTATACCAAAGAAAAAGTTTTGACTTTGATTTTTGAAGTGATTTTATCACTGTTGCCATTGTTAACAAAGGTATTGGATTTAATTCTGCTAAATTTTGAATAACAAT
>DAIUBX010000127.1:0-5594 GCA_036846465.1 Bernardetia sp. | reverse complement strand
ACAAGCGTTTGGTTTTTTGAATCTTTTATATCATCATTTACTAAACTCGCTTTATATTTTGCCGTAATTTCAGAAGAAGCCTGTTCAATCGATAATGAAGGAGGAAAAAGAATTTTATCTGAAGCGTACCAAAGAGGAAGTTTTGACTTTGACTTTTGAAGTGATTTGATTTGATTACCAATTTCTATTCTAAGATGTTGATATTCTTTAGGAAGATTAAGAAGTGTTTGGGTAATTTCTTTGTCTTTATTCTCTTCTATAAAATTCTGAATATCGTCTTGTAGAAGTGCGTTGTAATTGGGATAATTTTCTGATAAGGATAAAGTAGATTTCATAAGGATAAAGTTGTGTGTTCAGTTTAGCTACGCTGAGGACTACGTCGTTCTCATAACTGAAAAAGACGCTTCCTCAGAAGCGTAATATTTTAACGTGAACTCGGATTAAAATAGTTCTTATTAGTAACCGTTTTGTATTTTTTCACCATTATCAACGTCTTGTTATCTTCGATAACAGACGATTGCTAAGGTAAAAAACACAAAACTCCCTTAGCAATCGTCTATTTTGAAAAAATAGACGTTGATAATGGGGAAATACATAAATGAACTGAATCATAATACCGAGTTCACGTTATTTTAAGTAAATCACGCTTCTGAGGAAACGTGAAAGTTCGTTTCTAAGGAAACGAACACACAAATTGAATCACAAAAATACATCAAATCCATTTTCTATTCAAAAAAAATATTTGCAACAAAGTTGCATTTATAAAAAATCAGTTTTATATTTGCTTTTAATTACTGCAACAGAGTTGCATTTACAATCAATTTTTACCATAATTTTTTAATACTATGATTTTATCAAAAAAAGCATTTCCATTTTTAATACTTATTTTTTCTACACTTATTTTATTTTCTTCTTGTGAAAAAGACGATCCAATAATCGCCAATGAAGAAGAATTAATAACAACACTTACTTATACACTAACAGCAGCAGGTCAGCCAACAGTTGTTTTGTCTTTTAAAGATTTGGACGGAGAAGGGGGAAATGCCCCTATTATCATAGCAGGTACTTTAGCTGCTAATACCGTTTATAATGGTTCTATCACTCTTCTCAATGAATTGGAAAATCCAGTCGAAAATATTACTGAAGAGATTGAAGAAGAAGATGATGAGCATCAATTTTTCTTTGCTGCAACAGGTGGTTTGAATGCTATGGTAGCTTATGATGATACTGACGGAACAAATCCAGTAGGATTGAAAACTAAAGTTACGACAGGCGCAGCTTCACAAGGCAAATTGCGTGTTACGCTTCGCCACGAACCAAACAAAAGTGCAGCAGGGGTAAGTGATGGAAATATCGCTAATGCAGGGGGAGAAACAGATATCGAAGTAGAATTTGATGTAACGATTGAATAGGAATTGGGGACGAGAGGCGAGGGAATGGAGATTGGGAATGAAAATACAAGATATTGGATAAATGTATTTCTGAAATAAAACCTTTCGCTTTAACTTCTACCTTTGTTGGTGTTTTAGCGCAGCGACACCAACAAAACTTATCCTTACTTCACTTCTAAAAATAGCATATAAAATTCTAAATAGAGTTTTATATGCTATTTTTTTTAGCTAAAAACCAAATATATGATAACTGATAAACATTTTTTTAGTAATTTTAACTTGAAATAGAATTACAAAAAAATGATTGTAGATAACTTAGAATTAGACAAAGAAAATATAGAGTTTAATAATGCTTTAGACCTTATTAAACACACCGAAAAAACGGTTTATCTTACTGGAAAAGCAGGTACAGGAAAAACTACTTTCTTGAAATATCTCAAAACGACCATTAATAAAAATATGGTCATTGTTGCGCCTACGGGTGTGGCTGCTATCAATGCAGGTGGACAAACGATACATTCATTTTTTCAGATAGCTCCTAGTTTGTATGTTCCGAATGATAAACGCCTTCGAAAAGATTCTAAAATGGGCGACGATGATAAAAGCACTATTTTCGAACATTTTGTTTATTCTAAAGAAAAACGAAAAATCATTACCAGTTTAGAAATTTTAGTTATTGATGAAGTTTCGATGGTGCGTTGTGATTTATTAGATGTAATAGACCGACTTTTACGTATTTTTCGCAAAAAAGAAACCGTTCCTTTTGGTGGTGTGCAGGTTCTTTTGATTGGCGATACATTTCAGCTTCCTCCTGTTATGAAAGATGAACACAAGGAAATTTTGATGGAACATTATGAGAGTGAATTCTTTTTTAGTTCAAAGGTAATTCAGCAAATAGAACCAATTTATATAGAACTCAAAAAAATATACCGTCAGAAAGACCAGCGTTTTATTAATCTTCTCAATAAAATAAGAAATAGTAATCTTACTTACGACCAGTTGCAAGGGCTGAATACAAAATATGAACCTAGTTTTGACTTTGAAAAATACACAAACTGCATCATGCTTTGTACGCATAATGAAAAAGTAAGTGAAATAAATGCTGAAAAATTAGCTCGTCTGACTACCTCTTTACAAACCTTTAAAGCAACTTTGGAAGGAGAATTTCCAGATAAAAATTTTCCTACCGAAAAAAATCTTGAATTAAAAATTGATGCACAAGTCATGTTTGTCAAAAATGATAAAGACAAAAAATATTATAATGGAAAAATTGGAAAAATAATACGAGTAGAAAACGAAAAAATAATTGTAGAAGATGAATCAAAAAATCAAATTGAAGTAGAACAGCAAGTTTGGAAAAATATAAAATACAAATGGAACGATGAAAAAGGAAAAATAGAAGAAGAAGAATTGGGTTCTTTTACGCAATATCCTATCAAACTAGCGTGGGCGATTACAGTTCATAAAAGTCAAGGACTAACCTTTGAAAAAATAATTGCCGATGTGGGAAATGCCTTTGCAGCAGGTCAGGTTTATGTTGCCCTTAGTCGTTGTACTTCTTTTGAAGGATTGGTTTTGGCTTCTCCAATTCCTCACAAAGCTATCAAAACCGATAAAAGAGTGATGAAATTTGCTAAAACAGAAACCTCAAAAGCTGCCATTGCACAAGAAATAAATGAAGGAAAAGCTGATTTTTATTATAAAAAAACAAGACAAGCAGCCAAAAACAAAGATTTTGAAGGCGTTTATGATAATTTTATACAAGCCTTAGAATATCGAAACGACATCAAAACAGACGAATTTAAAAGACATTTTTTATTTTGGGCAGAACAATGGAGTTCTCCTCAAGAAAAAGTTGAAATAAAAAATGAAGTAAAATTAGAACCAAAACAAGAAGAAAAGCCAAAAGAAGAGCAAAACGAAAAACAAGAAATTCACAAAACAATCCATCAAAAAAACACCAATTCTGAAAAAGCCTATTCTGTTGAAGAAAAACGAAAAACTAACGAACACGCTTATAAACGTTGGACAATAAAAGAAGAATCTCAGCTCAAAGATTTATTTCATTTAGGACATACAATAAAAGAAATAACCCAAATAATGAACAGAGATAAAGATGCAATTATTTCTAGGTTGCATAAAATAGAGTTGAAGAAATGATTTACAAAAAACTAATATATCTGTGTGTTCTGTTATTTTTAATCTCTTGTAATTCGGAGCAAAAAATAAATGAGAATGTAAATACTAAAGTAGAAATAGACTCTTCTTCTACAGAAATAGTTGCAGATAGTATCAATGCAGAGCAGAAGGAAAAAAGCACAAAAAAATGGAATTTAAGGAAACCAACAGACACTAAGAATGCCAAGGTTACAAGAATAATAAATATTATCTCTCAAAATGTGGATTATGCTCACGAAGGAGGAGGAGGAAAATCTGCAGATATAATGTCTTTAGTTTGGAATCTAGTTTATAATGATGATACTGTTAGTGATGAATTAAAATTTGAATTATTGCATATAATGTCATATTATAAGGAATCAGCTAGAAGACCATTTAGAACTCATCTTTTTACTGAAATTAAGAAACATAATCCAAAAGTATTAGCTAACATAGAATTTGCTATACCTTTTGTATTGTGTTATTATTGTCAAAATACAGATGTAATCAAAATTATAAAGAATAGACCTAAACAGGTAGAAAATGAAGAGATTCCACCTTATTATATAGAACATAATAAAGAAATATGGGAAATAATTAACCAAGTTGATACAAGTAAAGAAGAAGACAAAATACTCAGTTCCTATAATTCAAATCGTTTTATTATTGATTATTATTTGAAAAGAAAGTATCCACAACTCCCCAAATCAATGGAGTATCCTCATCAAGATTAAATTTATTCATCAGTCTTTCTCCCCAAAGCACCAAACCCAAAAGAGGTTCTGGACTAAATAGGTCTTCTAGTTCAATTAATCTTCCTTCACAATCTCTTTCTTTACCAATTTTTTGACAGTCAGACCTTGAACTAAAATAGAAAACACAACCACAACGTAAGTAATTGTTACAAACAAATCTCTGTTCATTTCGGGCGTAAGCGAAAGGGCAAGAGCTACCGAAATTCCACCACGAAGACCTCCCCAAGTAAGAATCAAAATCGTATTTGGAATAAAATCTCGTTTTAGTTTCATAAAAGAAATAGGCAAACCTACCGAAATAAGACGAGCTGAAAGTGCCACCACAATCGCAATCACACCAGCAATCAGATATGTATTTTCAAAAGAAAGTATCAAAACCTCCAAACCTATCAAGACAAACAAAACAGCATTCAGTACTTCATCGATGAGTTCCCAAAATTTATCTACATAATCTCTTGTCAAATCTGACATCGCAAATTCTCGTCCCTTTGCGCTCATTACAAGCCCAGCCACCACAACAGCCAAAGGACCCGAAGTGTGTAAATAAGCAGCCAAAGCATATCCACCCATCACAATCGCCAAAGAAATCAACACCTCAACTACATAATTATCAATCGAATACATCAATTTGTAACACACCCAACCTAAAGCCAAACCAAAAATAACTCCTCCAACTGCCTCAACAGCAAAAAGCTCTATAATATCTAAAAAAGTAGTATTTTCTACGCCTTGTTGCGCCATTTGAAAAAGTGTAAGAAAAACAACAACAGCAACTCCATCATTAAAAAGAGATTCTCCAGCAATTTTGACCTCCAAATTTTTAGGAACTTTTGCACTTTTCAGAATCGATAAAACAGCAATAGGGTCAGTAGGAGAAATCAACGAACCAAAAAGCAAACAATAAATATAACCTACACCAATGCCTAACCAACCCAAAATAAAATACATTGCCGTTCCTATCATAAACGTAGAAGCCGTTACCCCAAGCGTTGCAAAAATGATAATTGGCGTTCGTTCGGCAGCAAGAGCCTTTGTATCAACATGAAGCGCACCAGCAAAAAGCAAAAAACTAAGCATTACTTCCATTACCACTTTAGAAAAATCTACACTACCAATCAATGCCTGTGCTTTTTCAAAAAGAGGAACATTAAACTGACCCACTATAACAATTACCAATGACATCAGCAAAGCTATAAGCATCAAACCGATCGTAGTAGGAAGTTTCAGATATCGATGATTGATGTACGCAAAGGCAGCAGAAAGTACGATAAGAACAGTAAAAGCATGAAAT
>DAIUBX010000126.1:7250-7638 GCA_036846465.1 Bernardetia sp. | reverse complement strand
TAGAATCGGGTGGAACATGGACAGCCAAAAATAGTGGTGGTTATACTGGACAAACCATGACACTTCGTCAAGGTCTTGCACGTTCTGTAAATACGATTGCAGCTTATTTGATTGGAGAATTAGATTCTAAAAATGGGGCATTAAAAGTAATTGATTATGCTCGTAGAATGGGAATAGAAGCTCCTTTAGATGCCGTTCCTGCACTTGCTTTAGGTGTAAGTGACGTTTCAGTTTATGAAATGGTGGGTGCTTATGGAACATTCAATAATGAAGGAAACTGGACAGAACCAATTTTTATTACTCGCATAGAAGACAAAAACGGACGTATAATTCGTGAATTTTCTCCTAAAACAAAACCTGCAATTTCAAAAGATGATGCTGCTACCAT
>DAIUBX010000126.1:189-7240 GCA_036846465.1 Bernardetia sp. | reverse complement strand
TGGGCGCAGGAGAAGAACGAGGAGGAACAGCTCTAGGGCTGTGGAAATATAAGTTTAGAAAAGCTGGTGTTCAGATAGCAGGAAAAACAGGAACTACACAAAATTATTCAGATGGCTGGTTTATGGGAATGACCAAAAATTTAGTCGTCGGAACGTGGGTAGGTGGAGATGATAGAAGTATTCACTTCAATAATTTTGCTTTTGGACAAGGTTCAAGAATGGCAATGCCTGCGTATGGAATGTTTATGGATTCTATTTATATGGATTCCACTATAAGAGATTATGTAATGCCAAAAGAACCATTAGTAAATCGTTCAGAACTTTCTATTGAAACAGATTGTAGTAAATACAACCGTTCTGGGGTAGCTGACACACTAAGAAACTTAATGCCAACTAGAGGAAGTATAGAAGATGATATAATGTAAATTTTATTTTAAAATCTTCAACTAAAAAGGAATTTCAAACGAGTTTTGAAATTCCTTTTTTTATGTCGTTTAATTCTTTATTTTTTTTCTTATAAAACCTTTCAAACCTTATTTTCATAATTTCATTCAAGTGTGTTAAACTGGCTTGGCATACTACTAGACAAAAATATTATCTAGTAATTATTTTTATATAGGTCAGTCTCGTAGAGCAGACCGTTTATAACCTATTTAGTAAACGGTCTGCCCTTTGGGACTGACCTATTTGTGTTTTTCTAAAAAATGTCTAGTAGTATGCTAACTTGAATAAAATAAGCCTTTTTGAAAATTGGTTATACCTTCAATACCTACCAAATTAAAATAGATATTTAACTTTAAATAATTACTTGACTGATTTAGCTGGTTTAGTTTTTCCCTCAACTACAATTACAAACTCTCCTTTTATTGTTCCTTCAGTAGAAAAATAAGCTATTATTTCTTCTAAAGTTCCGTTTTTGGTTTCTTCATAAACTTTTGTAAGTTCACGAGAAACAGAGGCATTTCTATCATTTCCACAAACTTCTGCAAGTTGAGTAAGTGTTTTGATAAGTCGGTGAGGAGATTCGTATAAAATAAAAGTTCTTTTTTCTTCTGCTAGAGAATCCAAATGTGTTTTTCTACCTTTTTTATGGGGCAAAAACCCTTCGAAACAAAAACGCTCACTTGGCAATCCCGATTTTACAAGGGCAGGAACGAAAGCCGTCGCACCAGTCAAACATTCTATATTTAGATTTGCTTTTAGAGCTTCACGAACAAGTAAAAATCCAGGGTCAGAAATAGCAGGTGTTCCTGCATCAGAAACAAGCGCAAAAACACTTCCTTGCTGCATTTGTTCTATCCATTTCTGAACAGTATGATGTTCATTATGAGCGTGATAACTCTGTAAAGGTTGTTTTATTTCATAATGTTTTAACAAAACACCCGTTTTGCGTGTATCTTCTGCCAAGATTAAATCTACTTTTTTGAGTGTTTCTAAGGCTCTGAGTGTAATATCTGCCAAATTTCCGATTGGTGTCGGAACTAGGTAAAGCGAAGTCTGATTTTCTGTATTTTCCATGGCACAAAGGTAGAAATAAAGTTAGACCTGCCAAAGCAGCGAAGCTAAGTATGAAGTTAGAAATTAGAAGTAAGGTCAAATAAAAGTAATCTTTTTTACACCAATGTAATATATAGCTAAACTATGGCTTACTCTAAAACCTAATTCATTTTAGTATAAGTCAAAAAAATAAAGAGAAACGATTAAAATTAACTAATTTTGATGCCTATCTAATTTTTATTTAGTTTCCCTTTTGTTTCTCATTCTACGTTCAAAGAAAACTCAAATTATGAAACTACCTTTACTTCATGTATCTTTTTTTAATTATTTTTTCGTTTTAGCCCTTATTTTATTTATGTCTAGCTCTTGTTCTTCCAAAGAAGCCGTTGATTTAATTGTTCATAATGCAAAAGTTTATACCGTTGATGCTGATTTTTCTATCCAAGAAGCCTTTGCTATTCGTGATGGAAAATTTGTGGAAATAGGACAAAGTAGTACTATTTTAGCAAAATATACCAGCGCAAGAATTGTTGATGCTCAAAAACATTATATTCTTCCAGGTATTATTGACGCACACGCTCATTTGTATTGGCTTGGGCTAAAATTAGAAGAAGCCGATGTTAGTAAAGCAAAATCATTTTCGGAAGTAATCACTATTTTACAGCAATACAGAGAAGCAAATCCAGATAAAAAATGGATAAAAGGCTATGGTTGGAATCAAAATAATTGGAATCCTGCTATTTTGCCTACTAAAGAATTATTAGATGAAGCCTTTCCAGATGTTCCTGTTTTTTTGAAACGAATAGATGAACATGTTGCTCTGGTAAATCAAAAAGCCTTATCAGAGGCTAATATAAATCAATATTCTAAAATGCCAAAAGGAGGAACTTTAGGAGTTTATGAAAATGAAGGCGAAAAGGGACAGGAAAATAAAGAAAAAGGATTAAAAGGTTTAAATGGGCTTTTATATGAAACGGCTATCAATTTGGCTATTGAAAAAATGCCATTGACAGATGAAGACCTCAAAAGAGCTTTTCAAGGAGCAGAAAAGGCTTGTTTTCAGAATGGTGTAACTTCAGTAGGAGATGCACTAATGGATAAAAGAATGTTTGAGCTTATGGACAGTATGCACCGAGAAAAATCATTAAAGCTTCGTGTCTATGCTATGATTGACCCAACAGAAGAAAATCAAGAATACTTTTTAGAAAAAGGAACGATCAAAACGGATCGTTTACATGCAGGTGCTTTAAAACTTTTTGCTGATGGAACTTTGGGTTCGTATGGTGCTGCAATGTTAGAATCTTATTCAGACAATACTTCTATGTATGGTGCAATGTGGAGAAGTACAGATGAATACAGACTATTAATCAAAAAATTTGCTGATAAAGGTTTTCAAGTCAATACACATTGTATTGGAGATTCGGCAAATCGTATATTTTTAGATTTGTATGGGGAGTTTTTGGGAACAGAAGAAAACAAAAATAAGGATTTGCGTTGGCGCATCGAACATGCTCAAGTAGTTCATCATGACGATTTAGAAAAATTCAAGAAATTCAAAATTATTCCTTCTGTTCAGCCTATACATGCTATTTCAGATATGCCTTGGGTAGAAACTCGTTTGGGAAGAGTTCGAATGGGACATGCTTATGCCTATCGTGAACTTTATGAGCAAAATAATAAAATTGCCTTCGGAACTGACTTTCCAATAGAAGCTGTCAATCCGTTTGCTACTTTTCATGCAGCCGTTGCAAGACAAGACGGTTTGGGAAATCCAAAAGAAGGTTTTCAAATGGAAAATGCTGTTACTCGTGAAGTTGCATTGAAAGCCATGACAATTTGGGCAGCTCATGCAGCTTTTGAAGAAAATGAAAAAGGAAGTATAGAAGCTGGAAAGTTTGCTGATTTTATCCTTATCGATACCGATATTATGAAAACAGATAATCGACTTTTGAGAAACACACACGTTTTACAAACCTATGTAAATGGGGAAATGGTTTATATTAGCAATTAATTCATAAAAATTTATAGCATAAAAATAGCCTTTTAAATCAACTTTGAATTGATTTAAAAGGCTATTTTTTTGAAATTTAATTCTTTACTTTTTGCTAATCAAACGATAAACGAAAAGAAGCAGTAAAGCACCACCAACAGCAACACCCATACTAGGCAAATTGAATCCACTGACACCCACTCCTAAAAACATACTTCCCAAATAACCACCTACCACAGCACCAACGATACCGATAAGAATAGTAACAATAAAACCACCGGGGTCTTTACCAGGCATAATAAATTTAGCAATAGCTCCTGCAATAAATCCAAAAATAATCCATACTAACCAGTTCATAATAAGTCAATTTAGGTTGAAAAATAAAAGTTTAAAAAGCTGACTATGATAAAGATAAGTTATTTTTCTCTAAAAATATTCTTTTGGCTAGTTATTTTGTTTTAAATTCTATCAAATATTCAACTAAGGACAAGTTAAATTTTTCTGATCTAAAACCTTCTTCCAAAATGATTTGATACCTTTTATTAGATTCTAAATTTTTCAAAAGACAAATAAGCTGTTTTCCATCTTCTGAAAACTCTACCTTTTCAAATTCTGGAAAATGCTCTCTTCCTAGTGTTCCCAAACCAAAAGAACGAAAACGAATATCCATTTTTTGAGAGAAATTGATTATAATTTTTGTGGAATTTTCTTTTACCCCATTACTTTGCATTTCAAAATTATTTACAGAATTCACTTTTGGACGACTAATTTGATATTCTTTTTTTAGTTCTGAAAGTGATTTTTCGAAATAGCCTATTTTATCAATAAAACTTTCTACTTTTTCTTGATTTGTATAATCTAATTCTATCAATTCTTTGATGGCTTGTTCTTTATTTTGAGCTTGATTATAATATTTTTCTGCCATTGCATAACCTACATAATACAGCGAAGAATAAAAATAGGAAAGGAAATAAATACTTCATTTGATTAAAAAAATAAAAGAGTAATTTGTGATAGAATGTAAAAATAGAGTAAAGAAATTAAAGAAACGATTTTAAGCAAAAATCCTATCAATTAGAAATCAATCTAACCAATAGGATTTAAAAGTAAATCAGACTTTCTAATCTGAAAAAAGGTCAAATCTTACAAATTATCCTCTACAAATTTCGTCATCATGTTGTATAAGTGAATTCGTGTCATTCCACCATAAATTCCGTGATTTCTATCTGCATAATAAAACATATCAAAAGGACGATTTGCATTAACAAGTGCATTTTGAAGTTGAATAGCATTCTGAACGTGTACATTATCGTCACCTGTTCCGTGAACCAAAAGAAAACTTCCTTTTAATTTTGCAGCGTGTGTATTTGGCGAAAAATCATCATAACCACTAGGGTTATCTTGTGGACGTTGTAAGAAACGTTCTGTATAAATGGTATCATAATATCTCCACGAAGTAACAGGCGCAACAGCAATTCCAGCCTTGAAATAATCTGCACCAAGCATCATCAAAAGCGAAGACATATAACCACCATAACTCCAGCCCCAAATTCCAATTCTTTCTTTATCCACAAAAGGCAAACTACCTACATATTTTGCTCCGTCAATTTGGTCTTCTACTTCTAGTTTTCCAAGATTTTTATAAGTTGCTTTTTTGAATGCTTCGCCACGTCCTTGCGTTCCTCTATTATCCACAATGACTACAATATAGCCTTTTTGAGTAAGCATTCCGTGCCAAAGGTCGTTTGTTCCTCCTGCCCAAGAATCGGTTACGGTTTGAGAACTTGGCCCCCCATAAACGTGCATCAAAACAGGATATTTTTTAGTTGCATCAAAATTAACTGGCTTGAAAATTTGATAATTCAATGTTTCTCCGTTCCTATTTTTGAAAGAAGAAAGTTCTTTTTGAGGCAAATCATATTCTTTAAATGTTTTGATAAGTCCGTCGTTGTCTTGAATTTTGCTTAAAAGTAAATTTCCTTTTGTTTGATACAAACGATAATTGACTGGCATTTCTGTACTTTCGTGTGTCAATATATAAAAAGCAAAATCTTTACTCATATCAACAGAGTTTGTTCCATGTCTGTCTGTTAGTTTACGAGCTTTTTTGCCTTGCAAATCTACCATATACAAATGACGCTCAAGAGGAGAATCTTGCGTAGAAATATAATACAACATCGGCACTTTCAAGCCTTCTTCTTGTACTCCTAAAAGCTCAATTACTTCCCAGTCTCCGTTTGTAATTTGACGAACTTGCTTTCCGTCCATTGTAAAAAGATACAAATGTTTGTAGCCTGTACGCTCACTAGAAACAATAAAATGTTTACCATCTTGTAAATAAATTAAGTCTTGTGTATATTCAAAATCAACATAACCATTTTTATCTTCATCTGTATAAACAACCTTTGTTTCTCCTGTTTTTACGTTGGCATGAATAAGGTCAAGTCTATTTTGTAAACGGTTCATTCTACGAATTGCCAAAACTTCTGGGTCATTTGTCCATTGCAAACGAGGAACATAAATGTCTTTTTCTTCTCCTAAATCAATTTCTTTTTGTTCTTTAGATTCCAAATTATAAACAAAAACTTTTAGAGTAGAATTATCTGCACCTGCTTTTGGATATTTGAATTTGTAATCAATAGGATATAATTGAGATTTATCAGCCCAATATTGCATATTATATTCCAAAACTTTACTTTCATCAAACTGAATAAAAGCCAAATTTTTTCCATCAGATGACCAATCAAATGCTTTGGTAAGACTAAATTCTTCTTCATAAACCCAATCTCCTGCGCCATTTATAACTTTATTAAAAAGTCCATTATCTGTAATCCGAACTTCTGACATATCTGAAAGCATAACATAAAAAAGATTGTTGTCTCTAAAAAAAGCTACCTTTGAGCCATCTGGAGAGAAAGTAGAGTAGGCAGAACGCCCTTTTTCTGAGAGTTTTTTTACAGATTTATCACTAACATTGACCACATAATATTCAGCCACATACGAACGGCGATAAATAGACTGACGATTAGTTTGAATCAATAGTTTGTCTTCTTTATCTGAAAAAGAATATTCTGCAATATTGATTTTTGGATCAGAAGCATCTCCATCAAAAATAGTTTCCACGGCTTTGTTTGTTTTGATATCGTAACGAACGATAGCATTTCCGTCCATACGAGTATAAAACTGACCATTGTTTGTCCAATCTACGCCTTGTAGATTTTTGGTATAAAGTTCACGACTTGAATAAATGTCGGTAACACTGACTTTAGTTTTTGTATCGTCTTGTGCTATAACTTCCGAAGAAAAGTAAAGACTAGAGAAAGCAAAAATCCCCAAGCAAAGGGATAAAAAGTAATTTTTCTTTAACATAATTATAAATGAGGATTAATTTTGAATATTAAACTATCAAGTACGCAAATTTTGACTAATTATTCAAAAGATAGAAATAACTAAAGATAGAAGTTAAGGTTTTTTTAATTTTGAACAGTTAATTATGAAATTTAAAACCGTACACAATTTTTTGTCTATTACTTTTGGTATTCAAATTTATTTTACAGACTTGAT
>DAIUBX010000126.1:0-179 GCA_036846465.1 Bernardetia sp. | reverse complement strand
TTATGTTGGTCTGCTCTACGGGACTGACCTTCTTTTCATACTTAGGTCGGCTCGATAGGGCAGTACCGAAGAAATAAAATAATATTTGGTAAACGATTGATTTTGCGAAAGTCCTAATCATATAGTTTAAAACCGTACACAATTTTTTGTCTATTATTTTTGGTATTCAAATTTATTTT
>DAIUBX010000125.1:0-7645 GCA_036846465.1 Bernardetia sp. | reverse complement strand
TTCTGTAAGAAAATAGGAAACCTTTGCTTAGTAGGTAGGCAAAGGTTTTTTTGTTGATATATTGTAAATTCTACTTTTTATAAAAAAGTAAGTCCTTGTTTTTTTGTGATAGAATCAATAAACAATCATTCCCAAAATTCCCACAAACATCATTAATTTACAAAATAAACTCAATTTTTTATAAGAATTTACTTCTTGATTATTCAATAAAAAAAGAAATATTCCTATCAAAATTATCATTAAAATCCTATGAAGAGAATCATAAAGGTCATTTTTTAAAAAAAATACAGAGATGATAATTGAAACAACAAGAAAAACTGATGTACAATGAAGCAATAAAATACTTTTTCTTTTGCCTAATTGAATCACAGAAGTAAAGCTGTTTTGAATGGTATCTCCCTCAAAATCTTCAAAATCTTTGATAACTTCTCTGTTTATAGAAAGCAAAAAAGCCCAACTAGCAAAAAAGTAAATTGTATCAGGAACAGAATTAGAATCAAGCAAACCAACCAAGAGAATCGAAAAAGCTGTCAGAAAAGAAACACTAATTGGTTTAAAAATTCCTATCTTTTTACTGTATTTAGCATAAAAAATAAGTAAAGCAACGCTTAAAAAAACAGAAAAACCAATCTTAAAAGAAATTAGAAAGCCCAAAATTAAAGCTATTCCAAAAAATAGACTACTCAAAAAATAGAATAAATAAAGATTTTTCTCTGTAAACAAACCACGTTGAGGAGAATTAATCAAATCTATTTTTCTGTCAAAACTATCATTCAAAATATACCCTGCTGCTGCACTCAAAACAGTTGCTAAAACAAGAAAGTAAAAATTAATACAATGATTTAAGTGTATTGACTGAAATAAATTTGATGTACAAAGTGAATTATCTAATAAAAAAACACTTGTAAGTGTTTGGGTAAGAAAAATGAGAAATAAATTAAGAGGGCGTAAAGAACAAACCAACCTAAGAACAAAATGAAATAAATCAACTAAAAAGCTAAAAAATGATTTCATAAGTTGTAAGTTTTTGAAACTTGTGAGGGAAGCAAAACTTCCCCCTCAAGGCTTTCAACCAGCTATGAAAAAGCTTAGAAATTTTCTTGTACCAAGTACAAGTGTATTTCTACTACCAAATGTATGATTTGATAGGCATAATTGCAAACTATTTCTTAAAATTTGGTTAAAAAAATGAAATTATTTTTATCTTACTCTTAAAATACTGTCTATTTCTTCAAAAAACTACTTTTATATAGGTTTTTGAGGAATCACTAACAAACCTTTTTTGAGTAAGTTATAGTCTGTTTTTCTTGTCTTTTTAAGTTTAGACAGCTACATTTTTTTCTTTTCTATCTGTTAAATTGATGGCTATAACACTTTTTATCTCTGGTACGTGACTCAAAATAGCCTGTTCGATGCCTGTTTTTAGAGTGATGGGAGAAATAGAGCAAGAGCCACATGAGCCAATCATTTCTACTTTTACTATTCCATCTTCTGTAATTTCTATTACTTTTACATCTCCTCCATCTGCTTTCAGATAAGGACGAACGCTATCTAATGCTATTTCTACTCTTTGCTCTAAATTATGTTCTAAACTCATAACTATTTTATTTTATACTAATTTTTGTGAATAATTTACAATCAAATATAATCAATTTTTGTGAATATTTCTCAATATACTCTTTAGAGTGCGCTCTATTTTTGCACTCTAAAGAGTTGCTTGTTTTGTCTTAATTTACAGAAACAGCTTCTGTTGGGTTTTGTTGTGCATTTCTTACGGCTACACTTTGAGCTAGTTTTTGAGCAATATCCTTAAATGTATCTGTAACCACTTGAGATTGATTATCAAGGTTATCTTGTGCTGCCAAAGGAATTCCTTCATCTCCAGCTTCACGAATAGATTGTACCAACGGAACTTCTCCCAAAAATGGAACGTCATTGCGTTTGGCTAGTACTTTACCACCATTCTCTCCAAATAAATAATATTTATTTTCTGGAAGTTCGGCAGGGGTAAAATATGCCATATTCTCTACAATTCCCAAAATAGGAACATTGATTTTAGGCTGAGTAAACATCGATACTCCCTTTTGAGCATCTGCTAGAGCTACTCGTTGAGGCGTTGTTACGATTACTGCACCTGTTACTGGGACAGTTTGAACCAAAGTAAGATGAATATCGCTCGTTCCCGGTGGAAGATCAATAAATAAATAATCTAATTCGCCCCAATCTGTATCAACTAAAAACTGTTTGAATGCCGAACTTGCCATAGGCCCTCGCCAAACAATGGCATCATCAGGAGGAGCAAGAAAACCAATAGAAAGAAGTTTTACGCCATGTTTTTCGAAAGGCAAAATAATATAACGCTCTCCTTCTTGACGAACCCCTGGTCGTGCTGTTTCACAATCAAACATCGTAGGAATAGAAGGTCCGAAAATATCAGCATCTATCAAACCCACTTTTGCGCCTGTTTGAGCAAGAGCAACAGCTAGATTTGAAGCTACCGTAGATTTACCAACGCCACCTTTTCCAGAAGCAACAGCTATAATGTTTTTTACTTCAGGAAGAATTTTTCCTCTTCTAATTGTAGTAACATTCGAAGTCATTTCAATCTGACAACGAACACTCTCACCATACTTTAAATGAATAGCTTTTTCACAGTTATTGCGAATGAGTTCTTTGAGAGGACAAGCAGGAGTAGTCAAGACAACTGTAAAATGTACTGTTGTTTTATGTGCTTCCTGCTCTATTGATATATTTTTTATCATTCCTAAGGTAACCAAATCTTTTTTCAAATCTGGATCATCTACCGTAGAAAGAGCTTCCAAAATTCCTTCTTTTGTAATTTGTATAGACATTATTTATATTTTATGATTAGCTAGGCTGAATATTTATTTCTCTTTTATTAAATACTAAATGATTAGATACAAAAGTACGAAATAGAAATAGAAATTCCTTGTTTACACATTTAGGTAAATAAAATAGCATTGTAAGTAATGACACAGAATTATTTATATGTTATTTCGTATTTTAAATTGGTCTGTACCGTAGGTCTGACCAAGTTAAAATAAGCATTTAAGCAAGTAAAAATGCTTGTTTTGTCTAAGTCAGACCTTCGGTACAGACTTAGACAAAATTACGATTATATATATTTAATTCTGCATTTTTTACTTAGAGTAATTTGCGTAATCTCACACTACTAAAAGAATAGTGAATAATAATGTTTTCTCAAACACTCAAAAGTTTTTCGTAGGTAGATTATTCTCAAGCAATTATGTGCATTTTTTCGGATTAAAAACTTCTAACTGAATTCTATTTGAATTTTATTTTTTTATCAAATCCATTTTACTTATCAATTTCTAATAAAATTAGTGAAAAATAACTACCAAAAACTTAAATTTCTTCGTAACTTCGTCGAATGGAAAATTATGTAGTTTCGGCACGTAAGTATCGCCCAGATACTTTTGATGCTGTAGTTGGACAATCTCACATTACGGATACTCTCAAAAATGCAATTCGGTCTAGCCAACTTGCACAGGCTTTTTTATTTTGTGGCCCTCGTGGTGTTGGTAAAACGACATGTTCTCGTATTTTGGCAAAGACAATCAACTGTCTGAATATTACGCCAGAAACAGAACCTTGTGATGAGTGTACTTCGTGTAAATCTTTTAATGGTGGTAATTCGCTTAATATCAGTGAGTTAGATGCTGCTTCGAACAATTCAGTTGAAGATATTCGTAATCTAATCGAACAAGTTCGTTATCCTCCTCAAGCTGGAAAAAAGAAAGTTTATATTATTGATGAGGTTCACATGCTTTCCAATCAAGCCTTTAACGCTTTTTTGAAGACATTGGAAGAGCCACCTTCGTATGCTATTTTTATTTTGGCGACGACAGAAAAACACAAAATTATTCCTACAATTCTCTCTCGTTGTCAGATTTTTGATTTTAATAGAATTCAGCCTAATGATGTAGCTCGTCATTTGGAAAAAATCGCAATCAAAGAAAATGTAGAAGCAGAAGAGGAAGCTCTACAACTTATCGGAAGAAAAGCTGATGGTGCGTTGCGTGATGCGCTTTCAATTTTTGATATGTTGGTTACATTTTCGCCAGACCGAAAACTGACTTACAATCGTGCTATCGAAAATTTGCATGTCTTAGATTATGATTATTACTTCAAACTCACAGATGCGTTTTTGAGTAGAAATCATACAGAGGCATTACTTATTTTTGATGAGATATTGAAAAAAGGTTTTGACGGACATAATTTTGTAGTTGGTTTGTGTGAGCATTTGCGTGATTTGTTAGTGTCAAAAGATGCTGCAACAGTTTCTTTATTGGAATTATCAGAATCAATAAAAGAAAAATATAAATCACAGGCTGCACAGTCTTCCTTTTCCTTTTTGATGTCGGCTCTTAATTTGGCTTCTGCTTGTGAATTGAGTTATAAAAGTAGTAAAAATCAGCGTTTGCATGTAGAAATGACACTTTTGAAACTTTCGCATGTCATGGCTGCACTTTCTATTCCTCAACTGGTAGAAGATTTAAAAAAAAAAGACTAGCTAAATCTCAAAATTCATCACAAGAAAGCACATCTAATTCTCATCAAGACTCTAAAACATACATAAATCCTGCTTTAGCACAATCTACGCAAGACACGCCTTGGAAAAAAACGCCAAAGATTACGACCAATGTCAAAATTCAAAAGAAAGTAATTGCTGCTAAGGTAGAGGAAGAGAAGGAAAATGAAAAAGTGATAAATTCACAGGCTGACCGAAATTCTAGTTTTGATAGTGCAAAAGCTCAAAAAGTTTGGAAAGAATTTTTCAAAATGAGTCCTTCTGGATTTGCTTCTACGCTTATCAATGCAAGAATAAAAGTAGAAAAATCGCCAATTATTAAGGTAGAACTACTCAATAATATTGCACTTCGTTCAGAATTTTCGACTATCAGAATTTCCTTAAATCCTTATTTGGCTAATCATTTGGATAATGATTTTGTACAAATAGAAATTATAGACCAGCACATTGAAAAGCAAGTAATTACAAAAACACTATCTGAACAGGAAAAATTAGAAGAATTAATAAAAGAATTTCCTTTGATAAATGAAGCAATGAGAAGGTTTGGGCTAAAATTAGACAACTAGAATTTAATTATTGTATCGCTCGTGGAGACACGAGCAATGGTATAATTTTATTTTATAAACAAATCAAGGAAATAATCCCTCCGTTGCTCGTGTCCTCACGAGCGACAAAAAACAATAATGAAAAATGATAATTTATTTTCCTACCAACCAAAAAATCCAAATCAAAAAATTTGGCGTGTTTGTCCTGACCCAAAAAGTAATTTTACAGTTTTAGAAATTAGAGAAGAGAAAAAATCTGAATTAGTGATTTTAGACACTCAAAAAAAAGAAATTGTAGGAACGGCAGAAATGGAAGCTACTCAAACGTTACTCAATTTTTTTGATAAAACGATTTTACTTTCAGAAATTGATTTTCAAAATGAAATGCCACTGGCAAAGGGTTTACAGGCTTTAAATACGGATTTTGAAACGATTTGGCAACTGGAAGAAGTGACTTATTACGGAATTATTGAAGAAGAATATCAGAATGAAAACAAAGCTAAAGTCATTTTTTCTCTACAATCCAATTATTATTCTGTTCCTTTAAATTTTTCTACTGAAGAAAAGGAAAATAAAACTGAAATAGAAGCACAACAAGAAGAATATGATTATCTGAAATCCAAAGTAAAGCAGTATTTTTATTCTACCAATGAATATCCAACAAATCACACAAATTATACAGCCATTTCAGATTTTATTTTTGAGAAGACAAATCAGAAAGCTCAAAATTTGATTCTTTATACAGAAAATGATAATTATTTGATTTGTAGTTATGTAGTAGAAAAGGAAAATCAAGAAAATGAGAATTATTTGCTTTGCACAGACAAAAAAGGAAATCTAAAAAGTCATTTCCTTATAAAAACTTCAAAAAAAGAAAACACAAAAAATCCACAAGAAATTATTTTAATGCAAAATAAAATTTTGTGGATAGATGAAAATGAATTTCATTTTGTAGAAGTTGTATCTTGATTTATATTTATCTTCGGTTGATTATCTGCTTTTTTATTGGGAGAATCATCTAAAGCTAAAAAAATCCCTACAATTAGTCCTAAAATTAATCCTGCTGAAGCAAAATAAGAGGTAGTTTCTCCAGAAATATCTTCTTCTACAAGGACGGTTTCTTCATAATATTCTTTTTTTATAGAATTATATTTCAACTTTGTGGTAGTGTCTCTATTGTCTATTTCAAAATAAAGTCCAATACAAAAAAAGACTATTGTACCAATAATTCCTGAAATGATACTATAACCGATTGCTTTTAGAATAATCATGTTTTAAATAGGTAAAATGGTGGTTTTGTTTTAAGATACTTCGATTGCACATTTTTACTTCTCAAATCTAACTTCTTACTTCCTATTCTGAATAAGTTGTTCCAATGTTTTTATCATATAATAGCGATTTTCAGATGATAAATAACTGCCAAACTGAACTTTTTTTTGTCCTTCTAGCGAAATATAATTTGTTGTTGTCGAACCTCCTTTGCTAGAACGAGAAACACTAACTTCTTCACGAACACTATTTACATCAGACCATAAAAAACGTTTGTGTTGTCCTATTTTTCCTAGTCCTGTAAAAATATGTCCTCCGTTACTGTCAAGTGTAACCTCCGTTTTTCCTGCAATCATCATCAGAGCCATACTCCATATAAGCACAGAACCTAGTAAAAAAGGAATACCAAATAAAGACATAAAAATATCAAATTCTCCTGACAAAATTTGCATTCCATAAATTCCACCCAATGAACCACCCGACCAAACGGTAGCAAAAGGAATAAGAAAAGCAGCCATCCAAGAACGTGTAGTTGCCCCAATCTGAACTCCATCGGGCAAATGATTGATATACGCTCCTTTTGGGGGATTATTTATATCAAAATTACTTACACTTTTTCCATCAAATTGCTTTTGAACAGATTTATTATACGAATCAGCTTCTTTGTACATCGACTGGCGAGCCAAATCATAATCATTAGAAGTAGAAGAATTTTTTTGAGGATTAACATGAGCCGAAATACTAAAAACATTTCCACAATTTTGACATTGAGCAATATCTTTTTGAATATTTATGGCATCTCTAGGGATTTTTATTTCACAACTAGGACAATTCATAAGGTAGTTTTATAAGTTTTAGATTAACATTTCTTACCATTACGTAAAAAGTGTAAAAGTGGTTTTTTGTAACCTCAACGACGGTAGATTACCACTTTACTTCTTCTCCAAAAAAGAAACAGCCAAAAATACCCAACCAACAATCAACAAAACGCCACCAATAGGCGTAATCGCACCCAACCATTTTATATTTGTAAGGCAAAGTAAATAAAGTGTTCCAGAAAAAATAAGTGTTCCGAAAAGATGTAAATTTCCTGCCCAAGTCAAGAATTTAGATGATTTTTCTGAATGGTTTAAACTTAGTTTTATCAAAATTCCTATCAAAATAAGAGAAAAAGAATGATAAAAATGATACTTAGAAGCTGTTTGAAATGTTTCGGCTTGACCAATAGAAATGAGCCAATCTTTCAAAGCATGTGCGC
>DAIUBX010000124.1:5725-7697 GCA_036846465.1 Bernardetia sp. | reverse complement strand
GATAACAAGACGTTGATAATGGTAAAATAAATGATAGCTTGACGGCTATGGTGTCACCACGAGCGACCTACCAAAACAATTCCTTAAGTTGACAGCATTGGTCGCTTCGCTAAAACACTAACAAATCTAGTGTATAAATTAAATTCATAACTCACCATTCATAATTCACAATTCTTTCTTATCCTCTTCTACGTTCTAAAAGAATCATCATCATCAGACTAAGAAGTATTCTTTCTTCTTCTATTGATTGTAATTCCATTAGTTTTTCAACTTTAAATCTTCTTCCAAAAAATGAAGGTTCTTTTTTAAGTTTAGCTACAATTTCGCCATTCGGACGAACTACATTGTAAGTCGGATTGAAAAAGTATCCTGTTAGCATTCCCACAACAGGAACTTCTGATAAAAGTGCATCGCCAACTTTCACCCAAGCATTTGCTTCTACAATACTAAAATCTTGATTGTCAGAAGTATCATAAACATCATATTGCGCCTTCCAAATTGAACGCCATCCTTTACGAGCTACACGCCCAAGATTTTTTCCAGAAGCATCTTCAAAAAGATACGAAGCTGAAAAGTCTAGCCATTTGTTAGCTTTGATAGAATATTTAAGTTCAGATTTTGATTCATCCGTAAAAAGATTGATTTCTTCTTTTAACTTAAACATTTTTTGACGCACATAAGCAAGAGTTTGGTCGTTGGCATCAGTTGCAATAAAATCATTTGCAAAAGTTGCAATCTTGAAAGTAAGATGAAGGGGAAACTGAAAATGACTCATAATAAATAAATTAATAGGTAATTTGATGAAAAATAAAAATTGTAATGTAATTGGTAGATATACTAACAACAGCAAGATTTTTAATCTTAACGTTAAATTTACCAAAAATACTACAAATTTTATAAGTTTGATTTAATAAATTAAAATACTACCTCATCCAATTAGTAGATAATTTTCTCCAATTCATCAGCTATTTTTCTATCATTTGATAGACGAGGAACTTTATTTTGTCCTCCTAATTTTCCAATAGATTTCATATAAGTCTGAAAACCGTCAGCAGGAAGAGAACGAATGACTAACTTTCTCAAAATAGAACCTCTTATCAAATCATTATAATAGGAATTCAATTCTTGTAATTTATTATCCAAATCAGTTGCAAATTTCTCTAAATCATTCGGCTGATTTTCAAAAGCTATAAACCATTCGTGATACGGCAAACCTTCTTTTGGCGTAACTTGTGGCGCAACAGTAAATTCTGTCGTTCTAGTTTCTGGGTTTTTGTCTAGCGCAAAACGCAACGCCTGTTCTACCTCGCTTCCAATGACATGTTCGCCAAAAGCAGAAATAAAATGTTTTATTCTTCCAGAAAAAATTATTTTATACGGATCTTTACTTACAAATTTGATTGTATCTCCAATGCTATACCCCCAAAGTCCTGCATTGCTATTCAAAATAAGGGCATAATTTTTATCTAATTCTACATCTGAAATACTCAAACGAGGAGGGTTTTCATCATAGAAATTTTCAGCAGGAATAAATTCAAAGAAAATCCCACTATTCAAAAGTAATAAAAGTGAATTGTCATGTTGAGAATTTTGATAAGCAAAAAATCCTTCTGAGGCTGGAAAAGTTTCGATAGAATCTATTTTTTTTCCAATCGATTCATATATTTTATTTCTGTAAGGTTCAAAATTAACGCCACCATAGACAAACAAATCAAAATTTGGAAAAATATCTTTGATACGTTTTCCATTTGTTCGTTGATGTAATTTATCAAAATACATTTGTACCCAAGGTGGAATACCAGAAATCAAAGACATATCAGAATTTATAGTTTCGTCTATAATTTTGTCTAATTTTTGTTCCCAATCTTCAATACAATTTGTTTCGTAAGACGGTTTTTGATTGGTTCTGAGATAAGACGGAACATGATGATTTACAATTCCTGAAAGCCTTCCAAGTGGAACACCTGCTTTT
>DAIUBX010000124.1:5197-5715 GCA_036846465.1 Bernardetia sp. | reverse complement strand
AAAATCAAATTTTTATCTAGAAATTGACTTTTTCCAGTTTCATTGATATAACACAAAAGGGCATCTCTAGCCGAATTGATATGATTTGGAATAGAATCTTTTGTAATCGGAATATATTTTGTTCCTGATGTAGTTCCTGAAGTTTTGGCAAAATACAAAGGTTTTCCTTTCCAAAGAACATTTTGTTCTCCTTTCAAAATACGATCAATGTAAGGACGCAAATCTTCATAATCATTTATGGAAACATTTTTTTTGAAGTCTTCATAATTTTTGATGTCGCCAAAATTATGGTCTTTTCCAAAAGCTGTATCTTTTGCTTCCAAAACCAATTTTTGCAACCATTGATGTTGGATTTTATCCGAATTTTGAATCCATTTTTTTTGTTGGCTTACAATGTATGACGCAAATGGACGAGAGAGCAGGGAACGAATCATAATTTGATACTTATTTTATTTTCTATTTTTTCTAAATTTCTTCAATCAAATAATCAGTAATTGTTTTTTCTTGACACGCCACAC
>DAIUBX010000124.1:0-5187 GCA_036846465.1 Bernardetia sp. | reverse complement strand
ATACACCAATAACAAGTTGGGTTGTGAAATCTTTAAAACTTAAATCATTCAATATTAGATTTTACTTTAAATTCTTTACTATCTAAATCTTTTAGACTTTCTAAGAATAAAACCATCTCATCGGTGAGTTGTAAAATATCGTTATTCTTCCAATACGCCTCGTCGTAGTCTACTTTTAAATTAAAAATATTTTTGTTCAAAGATACTTTACCTCTTAATGGTGATGCATTATCATAGAGTTTTGTCTTTAGTAGATAAGTAATATCGTAAATCGAACGCTGTCCTTCTTTATCTATTACTTCAACGGAGGCTTTTATTTTAGCATTGTCGATTCTATATTTTTTTAATTTTGGGTCTTTAATATAAGATACCAATACCTCATAATGCGTATTCCTAGACTTCGTATTTGACTTTTCTTTAAAATCATTCTTTGGATAATCTACAAAATAGGTCTGAACAAATGCATTGTCATCCAGATTTACTATGTAATATGCAGTTGCTGTAATCTTTGATGAATCTTTTGGGGAAAATTCTAGCTTTGAGAAAGTAGAATCAGCTAGGGTGGTTTCTTTCATATCGAAGAGTTTGGGAGGCACAAACTGAGATACTAGCTCAGTAAGAATTTTCTCAAAATCAAAAAACACAAAATTTATTCCTCCTTTATTGTATCCAGCTTTCCTCATATTGTTCACATAAACTGAATAATTTTTTTTAAGTTTTGGATTTTGTGACGTAGCTAGTAGAGTATTTCTTGCTATTACTCCATTTAAATCTTGTATTTTGATGATAGAATCATTTCTCTTTAATATCGTTCTTAAATAAAACTCTTCTCTGAAATATTCACGTGGATAATTGTCTGCTAATAAACTCACGACTTTATTATAAGTATCACTAATTCCTGAACCAACCACAACTTCATTTAACTGATAGGCTTTGCTCTCTAGATAAATTATATCATTACTATTTATATTTTTCGCTAATAAAACTAAATTCTCATAACCGATTATACTAAAATAAATGGAGTCTTCATTTGTCGTAAAAACAAACTTACCTTCAGCATTTGTAATGACAAAATTAGAATTAGTAATGTCATACACACTCACAAATTCGATAGGCTGCTGCGTTGCTTTGTCTAACACTTTACTTTGAATCGTTTTTTGCGAAAAAACTTCTGTACTTGTAATTAGAAAAATAAAAATCACAAGTAGATTTTTTATGTTCATTTGTATGTTAATTTAGAAATATTATTACTTGAAAATATTATTTTCTAATAGACTAGGAAGTCTGTTTTATTTAATTCAAGCGTGGGTCGGTTGGATAGTTGGAATAGATTTTATATTTTCCTCCCATTTCCTTCAAAATGGCATTCCAAAGCTCTTCGGGTTCGTATTCAAACATAATTTTTGGATTTACTTTTGAAATGATCCATGTATTTTTTTCTAATTCAGCCTCCAATTGTAATTCTGACCAACCACTATAACCTACAAAAAAACGACAGTTTTCTTCTGTAATTTTTCCCTTCAAGGCTAGTTTTTGCAGATGGTCAAAATCTCCTCCCCAAAAAATATCTTCTGTTATGGTTAGAGATTCTTTAAGCTGAGTAATGGTATGCAAAAAGTGCATTGTATTCTGTTCTACAGGTCCTCCTACAAATAATTTATTTTCGATTTCTAATAAATCAGTTGCTTCACTTACACTAACTTCTGTCGGACGATTGACAACCAAACCAAAAGAACCTTCTTCGCTGTGCTGACAAACCAAAATTACAGTTCTATCAAAATTTGGATCATCTAGTAAAGGTTCTGCCAACAAGAAAAAACCTGCTTGTACAGAATTATCATCATTAAAAGGAGAATCAAAAAATTGCATTGAAATAATTGGAAAATGGAAATTAAAAAATAGGAAGTGGAAATAGGAAGTTTATTTTATTCTTGATAAAAATGATTTACAATTTCTAATCGGTTGTTTACAAAACGAAGCAAAGGTACAAGTTGATTATCATTTGATCCATAATAATTTTGCCCTATCATTACTTTTCCTTCTCTAAAACGTTCTTTTTGTAACTGATTTTCAAAATTCACTCCGTATTTGTACATCGTTTTTCCAAAAAAATAAAGTGATTCATAACCTACATACGCATATTCAGAAGGTAAAAGATTTGTTTTGTTAATATACTTCTCAACAAATTCTTTATTTTTTAGAGGACTAATATAATCTGTGTAGATAAAAAATACAGACCTATCCATAAAATCATTCATATCAATTTGGTCAAATTTGAGCCAGTCTTTATCTATAAAAAGAGGAATATCTACCATAGAAGTTTTCAAAACACTAATTACAGAACCTGCCACAGCCAACTCAGAACTGGCTACAAAAATATGTGCTGTTGTGTCACCTTCGGGTTTTTTGAATGCTTCTCCTTCTTTCAATCTTGGTGGTTTTTTGGCAATCGGACTAAGTAAATTTCTTATTTTATTGAAAGTAGAACCTCCAGCATCTATTTTCTCAAAAGCCATTATTTTACCTCCTTTTTCTTCTATAATTTTTTTATAAGCATGTGCCAAAGTAGAATCTTTACGAGAATTTCCATAAATGATATAGGCTTTATCTGCATTTAAGGAATCAAAAGAATAATCAGCTACTGCTTTTGCTTGTGTAGTATAACTTGGTTCAAAAAGATATGTATTTTTCTTTCCTTCAATAAGTTCGGAAGTGTAAGAAAGAGGATTTACCATATTTATTCCATTTGTTTGTGCAAAATCTGCCACAATAGGAAGAGTAGTCGGATAAAGAGGTCCAAAAAACATATCCACATTTTTCATAGCGGAAAGACCAATTAAACGTTTTACTGTATTTGCATCACTTTCTGTGTCAAAAGGCAATAAATTAATTAGTATTCCTTCATTTTTGAGGTCTTCTTGAGCCACTTTCATTCCTTCATACAAATCCAAAAATGATTGCACTTCACGAGCTGAACTTTGATTTTGCAGTCTAAAAGGAAGCATAACAGCTACATTGTATTCTTTTTTCTTTACTGCTTTATCAGAAGTCGAAGTTTGCTTTTTTTGGTAAGGCGAAGTATAACCATACGCAAATTCAATATCTTTTATGAGTTTTTTGTCTTCCTCTGAAATATCATTTTGTTGTGCTAATTTGTCAGCTAAGACTTCTGATAAAGTACGGTCTTTTGAAAACTTTTGGCGCAATAATTTTAATTCTGAAACCGTTTTTTTAGGTAAAAAAGTAGCTTTCAAATTTTGAACAGCAGTACGTAATTTCGAACCTTTTACTTCATCTAACCAAGTCATGGCTTGTAAAGATTGGTCTTTTTCGAAAGCAATTACGCCACCTAAATAGAGCATTTCTTGATACTGGTCAGCATGAAGAGTTGCATTTTTTGCCTTGGCTAAAAGCTCACTTACTTTCGTATAAGCTGTGGCAAGGTCTCCTCCTTTATAACTTGCCATGACATAGAGATAACTAGCAGGAAAAAAGAATCCATTACTAGGGCTTTCTTGCATCGCCATTATTAAACTCTGACGAGCAGCAGGGTAGTTTTTATTAGCAAGTTCTGTTTTACCTTTTTGGTAATAACTCTCATAATCTACTTGAGCAAAAGAAAAAGTAGGCGAAAAAATAAATAGCAAACTCGCTAGTACGCTCAAAAATAAAGTAAAACGCATAAATAAATTATGAATTATGAATTATGAATGATAACGGATTGATAACTGGTAACTGATAACTGTTTACTGATGAATAGTAACTGGAGGTAACTGATAAGGCACAAATTTACTCACATCTTGTCCATACCTATACAATTCTCTCACAATAGAAGAACTAATAAAGGTATATTGAGGAGAAGTAATCAAAAAAACAGTTTCGATATCCGAATCTACATGTTTATTGGCTTGTGAAATTGGCGTTTCATATTCAAAATCTGTCGTATTTCGAATTCCTCGCAAAATAAACCTTGCTCCATTTTTCTTTGCAAAAAGAGCAGTCAGTTCAGAATAAACTTTTATTTCAATATTATCTTCATCTTTGAAAGTTTCTTGTATCATCTTTTCCATGGTTTCTAAAGGAAAAAAACGTTTTTTTTCACTATTAAATCCAATAGAAATGATAATTTTATCAAAAAGAGGAAGTCCACGTCTTACTACATCTTCATGTCCTTTTGTAAACGGATCAAAAGAACCGGGGAAAATGGCAATGCGTGGTGTATATTGTGTTTGTGTATTATTTTCCATGATAGTTTTATTTGTGAAACTACATTGAATATAGATAATCTAATTGTTTATCTTTTATTTTAAAATCGTCTAAAGTTAAGAATTCTTCCCAAAACGGATTTTGAGGCAAAGCAGCTACACAAATAATTGGTTCTTTTTGTACAGGATGTATAAAATTAATTCTTCTTGCATGAAGATTTATATTTCCATCTTCATTTACTTTTTTGTAGCCATATTTTACATCGCCACGAATTGGACAACCAATTGCAGCGAGTTGAACACGAATTTGATGTGGTCTGCCAGTCAGAGGCGTAACTTCCAACAAATGAAACACATTCAATTTTCCAATATATCTATATTTTAATTCTGCTCGTTGTGCCTTTCCTTGTGGCTGGTCGTAGGCTTGAGTAGTGTTTGTTTTTGGGTCTTTTTCTAAATAATGAATGAGTTTGTCTTCTTTATTTGGAGGTCTTCGTTTTACAACAGCCCAATACACTTTATTGATTTCTCTATCTCTAAAAAGTTTGGACATGCGTTCTAGTCCTTTTGAGGTTTTGGCAAGGACTACCACACCACTCACAGGACGGTCAAGACGATGCACCAAACCACAAAAAATATTACCTGGTTTGTCGTATTTTACTTTAATATATTCTTTTGCTAAGTCCACTAACGAATTATCGCCTGTAGTATCGCCTTGTGAAAGCAATCCTGCTGCTTTATTGACGATAAGTAAATGATTATCTTCGTAGATAACTCGGAAAGGTTTTTCTGTAATTGCCATTTTGTATAAGTTGTGTAGTTGGTAAAGACACCATAGCCGTCAAGCTATCATTTATTTTACCCTTATCAACGTCTTGTTATCTTCGATAACTGACGATTGCTAAGGTAAAATAAATAAAATTAGCAGTTTCTCCCTTAGCAATCGTTCTTTTTCGAAGAAAAGGACGTTGATAATGGGGAA
>DAIUBX010000123.1:294-7792 GCA_036846465.1 Bernardetia sp. | reverse complement strand
CAAAGGTGGAGATTGTAAAATAAAAATGGAGTTTTTCCACCAAGCACCTCAAACAGGGCGTACTTTTGTAAAAACCGTTTCGCATCATTTACAAATAAATCCTACCAGTGATTTGGTGAGAGATATTGAGCAGTTGGGGGTGGTTTGTCAGGTGGGGTAAAGTAGAGGACAGTTTAACTTCGTTGAGGGCTAAAGCCGTTCCAAACTGTCCTGTATTCAAATTTTAAAAAATTAAACAAAATGATAACATCTAAAATTGAGCTAAGTACAAAAGAGCTTTTAATTTTACGAACTTCTCTATACGTAAGAAAATTTCTACACTATGAACTTCAGTCTTGGAAAGTAGCTTTTGATAGAAATGCAGGAGAACTTTTATTGAAAATAGATGAACAAATAAAAATTAATTTAGAAGAAGAAACAGGAAAAAAGCGAATAGAAAACAGATATTTTGATTTAGTGAAAAATAATTATGATTATGAAAAAACAATAGAAACAGCAAAAAAACACCTTTCAGAATTTGATGAATGGATAGAATATTCAAAAGAAGAAAAAGAAGACCTAGTCAAAAATTTACTTTATCCTTTAAACTATCAAAATGAAACTTTTGAGGAATTAATGGAATATGCTAATTCGTATTTTTCTAACTAAATTTCTTAAGTTCTAAAAAAAAATACTTCCTCATAATCTTGATTTTTGTATCAATCATGTTTATGAGAAAGTATGAAAGTGCGTTTCTAAGGAAACAACGCACGACTAACTAATTCTTTAAAAAGTATAGCTAACTCCAACAGCACCTTGTGCAGCCTTGTATCTAAAACGGTCGTTATCATCTTGATACTGTCCGTCGGTTGTATATTCTGTAAAAAGATACGAAAATGCTCCTCTTACCATTACGTTGGAGGCAATTCTATATCCAATCCAAAACTCCGAATTAAGCGTTCCGATGTCATTATCTCCTACCAAAAGAAGATTAAAAGAAGTTGGTTTTGCTGTATCAGGAACTGCTAAACCTGTCAAGTTAGGCTCTACAACTACACTTCCGTCCTTTTCTCCTCCAAAACTAAAACCAACTACATCAATATTAAAACCTACAAGTACATTTTCTGTAATAGAATAGTCTGTATAAATACCAAGATTAATTGCATTAGCTTGGCTACTCTCAACAATAAAAGATTGAGGATTTTCTTCGGCAGCCAAATCTGGTGGAGCAGCCGTAAAATCTCTATCCGAGCCAAAAAAGGAAGACAAACGCACACCATAACCCAACTTAAAACGACGAGAAGAACCAAAACCATAAAGATGCGAAAATCCTAGAGTCATGCTGGTTGCGCCTTCTCCAAAAGCTCCCGTAGTACCGATTCGTTTTTCCCAAGGAGAAATTTCCATATCTGTATCTTTCGTTACTTTTGTAGAAAAAGAGGTAAAAGGTGAGTTTTGAAGAATTGATTTTGAAAAAACAGAATTAGTTTTCTCAAAACTTGTAGTAGAGTTAGCAGAAAATGAATTTTGATAATTTTGAGCCAAAACAGAAGTAGAAGTTCCTACCAAAATAAGCCCTAAACTTGAAAAACCAGTAACGACTGTTTTTTTAATTGATTTTTTTAATTTCATAATGAATATTGAAAAATAATAAAAGTAATTTAATGCTTTCCCCAAAAAATAAGCTACATAATTAAAGTGTAGCAATGTAGCTCCTTTTAAACGTCATAAAGCTAAAAGTGTTGTCTCAAAAATCTATCGTTTTAATAAAAAAGAGTTTGTAATTAATTCATAACATTTTCTGACACAATTCATTAACTATTTTATACAAAAATTCGTATTTTAGATAGGCAAACTAAAAATAATACTGTAAAAGTCTTTTAAAGAGAACTGAAATAGAATTACTTATTGATAAAATCATGAAAAAATCCACTTCAAAAATCCACTCTCATTTTATAGATAAAATAAAACATGCTCATTTTCTTGCTCAACAAAGACAAGATTCTATTACCCATGAGATTATAAAAGAAGGCGATGAAGTGGTTTTTTGTAGTGTTTGTAAGTCGGCTTTTATGGTAGATTCTTGGGAATATATTGGTCGTTCGCATTGCCACCAATCTCAAACACTCAAGAAAGTTCCTGTGCTGCGTTCGCTTTCTTTAGATAAAAAGAAAATTGAAAAGCGAAAAAAAGTAGCCTTTTATAAAAAACATTCTGGGGCTGTTTTGATGACTACTTGTGTACTGCTAGGTGTTGTTGGAATGATAGGAATGGCAATCAATACACTTACTTCACCAGCCACAAACATGAGTATTCAAGGAATTTCGATTACAGAAAAACATTATATCAATAATGGTAAAAAATACTATCAAGCACAGAATTATACCGAAGCTGAAAGTTATTATATAAAAGCTCTCAATATAAATCCAAGTAATACGGAAGCCTTGCACCTTTTAGAACAGCTTGAAAATGAGTATTTATTAGCCTTAGAAGAAGCAGAGCGTTTTTTCAAACTACAAAAATACGACGATGCAAAGTATTGGTACAAAAAAGCGACAAACTATAAACCCAATTCAGAATATCCTACAAAACAGTTATCACTTATCACACAAGCACAGGCAGAGCCTCCAACTTCATTTGTAAGTACAGAAAATTTAAACATAGAAAATCAGTATTCTATCTTGAAAGAATATCCAAAAAGATGGGACAATTTTATCAATAAAGATGAAAAACTCTATTTTTGGGTAGAAAATCTACAAAAAACAGAAGTTCTTTTGAGTTATGAAAACGGACTTATTGAGCTTCGAAGTTTGAAAGCTAATGAAGAAATCAAAAAAAATAAATCGTTAGAATCTGAAATAGAAAAAAATACAGAATTTGGAAAACTTCTCACGACTTTTCAAGGTACAAAAATGCCACAAGCTACTTTTGTCTATACAGAGTTATTTTTGAGAGAATTTGAAAAACTGAATGAAAAGGAAAAAGAAGATATAGTAGAAAAAGTAAAATTCAGCTATGAATCTATTGCTGTCATTAGTAAAGGAAATAAAATTTATTATTACACGTTAGACAAACGAGGAGCAAGGCAAGTAAATCAGTTTTCGACATTTCATTTTAAGAAAAATAAAAAAATGATTTTGAGCGATGATGGAAGGTATTTTATGATTCAGAATGCAGACAAAATAATTCATTTGTACGATGCTAGAAACAAAACACTTCTCAAATCTATGCGAACAAACGAACACAAACCTTTTATAGGAAATGCTCATTTTGATTTAGAAAAAAGTGAAATTGTAGCACAGACTAAGAAAGGAGAAAGTAGATGGAATATTATTTCTAGGGAAATGGAGATTGGAAATTAGGAAATGAAAAACTATTTCTTCTTCTTTTTGACACGAAAAACATATCCACCTTTTGGTACAACAAAATTATATTCATTGTCATTGATGGCAATCGCAGGATTATACAAACGAAATTCTTTATAGGTCATTCCTTGTTTTTTTGCCCATTCGGGGACGCTTTCAATATTTTCTGTAATGATTACCTCATCAAATTCAAAAGTATCGTAATAATCATATTCTTCTATGCAATAGCCGTATTTTTTTGGGTTCTCTAAGACCATTTTTAGGGCTGCAATTCGAAGTACGTAGCGAGAAGTTTCTGCATTTAAGAATAAATCATAGTAGTTTCTAGTTCCTTGATTATCCATTGCTTTTTCCAATCCTGCCATTCCTCTATTGTACGAAGCAGCAACGGCAGCCCAACTTCCAAATTTTTTGTAGGCTTGTTGAAAATATTTTGTTGCTGCGACACAAGATTTTAAAGGGTCTTGTCTTTCGTCGACATTATCATTTATCACTAGCCCAAACTGCTTGGCTGTTCCTTCTAAAAATTGCCATGTTCCTAGTGCATCTCTATTCGATTTTATCATTGGATCAAGCGCACTCTCAGCAATTGCCAAATAAAAAAAATCTTTATGTATTCCATATTTTGTAAGGCTATCCTCCAATGGTTTGCGCCATCTACCCGAACGTTTGAGTAAAAGCATCGTTGAAGCATGTCCGTAAATAATAGACAAAAGTTCTCTATCTAATCTTTCTTTTACCTCTTCATCTTCTAAAGGAATTCGCTCACCTGCAAAATAAACTGTATCAGGAATTTGGATAGGAACAACTGTCTGAATATCACTAATTTGCTGTGCTACACACGAAGAAAAAGCAGTAAACACAAATAAAAATGCTAGAGAAGAAGAAAAATAAGTAGTTTTCAATGTAGATATGGAGAAGTAAAGTGATAAAAAATGGCTTTATTTAAGGCAAATAAAGTTATTGATTATTTGCCTATTTACCAAAGAAAGTCAAAAAACGTTCCTACTTATAATCTAATTTTTCATTTGCTCTTTTATCTACTCTAAGTAGAAGTAATCATAACTAAAATAAAGAGAATAATTCCTAACAAAAAACCACCACTAACTCCGAAGATAATTAGTTTGAGATAAAAACTATTGCGCTTATCTCTTCTGATTAATTCTTTTTCGAATTCCTCATCATTCATATCCAAAATATCATTATCCATGGTAGTTTTTTTAGTTGGTTTAGTCCGAACACTAAAGTATTCGGTATTTTTAACTCACTCTTTAGAGCAATGCTGTTAAGCTAAGGATTTATACTTGTAATTTTACTCCGTTAGGAGTTGTATATTGGTAGAAGAGGTTAAATATGTTATTCATTTACTCCGTAGGAGTTATATCTTGGTAGGTTTTTCTGCGATGTATGCTCAAAATGCTACCAATATGAAGTTCCTAACGGAACAAACAACTTTCTAACTGTTTTTTTTTACCAATATAGAGTTCCTACGGAACAGAATTTCTTAGCTTAATAGCATTACTCTTTAGAGTGAGTTAAAAATATGCTACATTTTAAAAAAACTGTGAATAGATTTAGTTTTATTTTTCTTTAAAATCTGAATAGGAAAGATGTAACATAAAACTTTCTCGTTAAAAACAAGAGAGAACCACAGAAATAGCCGAGAAAGAGTTGGAGATGATTTTCAAATTACAATTTTTATAAAAATTAACTCATAAATCCTTACCCAACTGTTACTTGAAAGTTCTGCAAAAACTTTATATGCCCCTTTGTGTATCCCAAAACACTTTATTTTCTCTATTTTGATAGAGCATTCCAATCCATCAAAAAAGGCTGATTAACCAATTTGTAACGAATATCCAAAACACTAGCATTAATAAAAATAGTATCAGAATTATTTACTTTTCCATATGATTCATGAATATGCCCAAAAGCATGAATTTTGGGTTTTATTTTTTCTATAACTCTAATAAGCTCTTCACAACCCACTTGAAGACCTTGTATAGTTTGGTCTAAAATTCCATACGCAGGCCCGTGTGTGAGCAAAATATCGGTTTCAGTTGGAATTTGCTGCCAATGTTTTCGTATTTTTTCTCCTCTATCACAGTTGAAAGCCCAATCATAAAAACGTGGCGTAATAGGCGAACCCCAAATTTTGATTCCTTCTATTTCAACAGCAGAATTATTGAGATAAATACAGTTGGAGGAAGTAAATGATTCTGCCAAAGAAGGATTCTTTTCAAATAAGAAATCGTGATTTCCTGCTATAAAAATCTTATAGGTATAATCTTGAGCTTCAAACCATTTCAAAAAATCTATAATTTCATCTTCTTTTCCCATTTTGCTTACATCACCTGTATGAATGAGCATGGTACTTTCTTCTGTATCTAATTTTGGAAGTTGAAGATTCTTGTGCTGTCCATGTGTATCTGAAATAAAAATGATTTGCATAATTTTTTCTGTATTTAAGAAGAGTATAGGTAATAAACAGTTTTTAGAAAATAAGGTTAATTCAAAATAATCTTTAATTTCTCTACTTTCTTTATTTCCTATGAACCAATTTCTAAAAACCATTTTCCATAGAAAACGAACCTATCTTTTTCTGTTTTTTATAATTGCTCTACAATTAATTTCTGGCTGTATGCAATTCAGAATTAGCGACCGAAAAGTAAAAAAAGAATTTAAAGACCAAAAATACAAACCTACCTTTGATTATGTAGAGTTTGAAGAACGCAAAATTCATTATGCCAAGATAGGAAATGATTCGCTTCCTACACTTTTTTTTATACACGGTTCACCGGGGGATTGGAGTGCATTTTTGGATTATTTCAAAGACTCTACTTTGCTAGAACGTACAAATATGGTCGCTTTGGATAGAACTGGCTACGGAAAATCTGATTTTGGAAATCATGAAAAGGTTTTGAAAGAACAAGCTCGTTTTTATAAAGGTGTTTTAGAACGATTTCAAGATTCTACTAAGCAAAAACCAATTTTAGTTTCTCATTCTTACGGTGGTGCTGTTGTTCTTCAAATGGCTGTTGATTATCCAGAACTGATAAGTGGCGTTGTTATTTTGGCTGGACTTTCTTCGGCTGAATTGACTGTCAATCGTTGGTACAATGGTGCTGCAAAATCTATTTTTGTGCGTTGGTGGCTTCCTACTGCTTTAACAGTTTCGAATAAAGAAATGATACACTTGCAAGGAGATTTAAAGTTGATAGAAAATGAGTATGACAAAATAAAAGTTCCTATAATGGTTCTGCACGGACAAAAAGACAAAATTGTTCCCTACGGACATGCTATTTTTCTTGAAAAGCAATTAAAAAATAATCCTTCTTTTTCACTTACAAGTCTTCCAGAAGCAAACCATTTTATTCCTTGGACACATAAAAATACAGTCAGAAATATAATTTTGAAAATGCTTGATGAAACAAAATAATTTTTAAATGTATTTACAGAAAAGAGTGTGAATTGTATTTATTGGTTTTTAATTTCAATTTGTTTTTATACTACCAATAAATACACACACAATATCAAGGCTTCTAGCCTTATTTTTTTGTTTATATATTACGAAATCAAGAAATTTTAGTATAAAAATTACATTATTATCGAATAAAACTCTACATTTGCATTTGTATTATTTTAATACCTAAATTTTTATTCACAATGAAAAAAATACAATTATTAGCCTGTTTTATGGCTTTGCTGCTATTTGGTGGCTGCTCTGAATCACTTTGTGGAGATAGGTTTACAGAAAAAGACGGTCTAGTAAACACGCTTGAACAAGGAGTTTCACTACGTTATCAAAACGCTGCTGGAGAATGGCAATCTGCAATAGGAATATACGGACTGTACAGCTTAGACTCTGTGCGTTTATATGACGAAGATGGAAATAGATGTATAGGATGTTCAGGAGATAATCAGGGTTTTTACTTTACTTACGCTGATAAAGATACCCCTCAAGGAGTAGATATGGTAGTTACTCATTATCTATACCTCACATATCAAGATACAGATACAATGCGTCATGAATTTAAAATTAATCCCAACAACTGTAAAAAAATATTAGACTACGGTCGCTTTTATTATAATAACGAACTAATTAAATCCTCTGAAAATGAAAACGGAATTTCAATCGCTTCTATCGTTAAGTA
>DAIUBX010000123.1:0-284 GCA_036846465.1 Bernardetia sp. | reverse complement strand
AAACTATTACTTGTTATTTGTATTTGTATTTTTTCAAGTAAATTGAAGGCGCAAGACTGTGCTACGCCAGACATTCCACCAGAAGTGGCGATGAACTTTCCATGGTTTGGAAATCCTGATTATTTACCTTCTTTTATGGATAGTTTAAATCAAGCAGAAACTCCATCACAAGGGAATAATATTAGCAGCATTGTGCCTAACATAAAGTGGCGCATTCCTATAAAGTTTTGGATATTTACTAAAGGCATCTAGCCTTATTTTTTTGTCTATATATTACAAAATCA
>DAIUBX010000122.1:5471-7816 GCA_036846465.1 Bernardetia sp. | reverse complement strand
TAGACGTTATCACGGTTGTTTTCACATGGGTTAATTTTACAAAAAAACTGCTTTGAAAATAGTATTTTTGTAAATGCAAAATACAATTTTATCTATCCCCAAAGCAGATTCCAAATTTAGGAGTCTTTGTGGTCTAAATCAAGACGAATTTAAAGATTTACTAGAAGTTTTTGATGCAAAAGTAGCTCATAAACAGATGTTTTACACAAATAAAAATGTTCGTCGTGTTCGTCCTCGTTTTCAAGAATCTATTTTGAGTAGCCTTTTTGGTAGTACAAAAAAACTATGGTTTATGTTGCTCTATATGAAGGAAAATCCTAATCAAAGCTACCACGGCTATTTATTTAGGTTGTCTCAATCTAAAGTAAGTGAGTGGATTTCTTATTTGACTCCCATTTTAGAAAGTAGTTTAAAAGAATTAGGGTATGTTCCTCAAGTAGGAGATAAGTTTTGTTATAAAGAAGACGAAAAAATAAGTTGGCTTTTGGTAGATGTTGTTGAAACTCTTGTCCCTCGTTCTACTGATTATGAGATTCAAAAAGATGAATATAGTGGTAAAAAAAAGACACATACACAAAAATACATGGCTATTTGTGAACCGAATCAAAAAATAGTTTATATAACCCATGGATTTGAAGGAAAAACACATGATAAAACGATTTGGGATGATGGACAAGTAGAAATAGAAGGTGGAATTTGCCTCTTAGCCGATTTGGGATTTTTAGGGATAGATAAAGACTATGAAAATGCCGTATTACCCTTCAAAAAACCTAAAGAAGAGGAGTTAGAGCCACATAAGAAGAAAGTAAACAAAGACCTTGCTTCTTTACGAGTAAAAGTAGAACATGCATTTGCAGGTGTAAAAAGACTTAAAATTATACGAAACAAAATCAGACTTAAAACATTTGAAGTGAGAGAAAGAATGTTTAAAATTGCAGTAGCGTTACACAACATGAGAGTGCAATATAGATACATGGAAAATTAACCGTGATAACGTTTAATAAAAATAGAAAATTTGTACTGTATCATTTCTAACAATTTTTTAAAACACATGGTTCTTGAGAGGCTAAGATTTAGTATTTTTGCTTTATTATAATTGTCGCTTGTGGGGAAACAAGCAACCGAAAGATGTTTTCTATGCAAAATATCATCTGTTTTAATAAATTCTACATTGCTCGTGTCCCCACGAGTGATTCTCAAAAAAAGAAAAAACGCACTTGGAAAACTTATCTAACCTTTCAATTATCTATACTGATTCTGATGCAACAGCAGCATCTCGCAAACAAGACCACATCGAACTTGCCTTTGATGCACAAGTTTTTAAAAATCAATTAGACAATCGTTTTTATTACGAACCTGTTTTGGCTGCACACCCAAAAACGGAGGCAGAACCGTTTGAATTTTTGGGAAAACAAATGAATGCGCCTTTGTGGGTTTCTAGCATGACAGGAGGAACAGAATGGGCAAAAATTATCAACCAAAATTTGGCTAAAGTATGTGGAGAATACAAGCTTGGCATGGGTTTGGGTTCGTGTAGAGCTTTACTGACTGATGATGAGTGTTTGCCAGACTTTGATGTCAGAAAGTTTATGGGTGACCAGCCTCTCTATGCAAATCTTGGAATTGCTCAATTAGAACAGCTTATCAAAGCCAAACAGACAAAAAAAATAGATGAGCTTCTCAAAAAATTACAAGCCGACGGACTTATTATTCATATAAATCCTTTGCAAGAATGGCTACAACCAGAAGGCGATAGATTCGAAAAATCTCCTTTAGAAACTATAAAAGAACTTTTACAGACAGCAACTTATCCAATTATTGTAAAGGAAGTTGGACAAGGATTTGGAAAAGAAAGCCTAGAAGAACTATTAAATTTACCACTTGCTGCCATAGATTTTGCAGCAAGTGGAGGAACAAATTTTGCGCTCTTAGAACTAAAAAGAAGTGATGCCCTTTCTCAAAGTTTGTTTGAACCTCTTGCACATATCGGACACAGCGCAGAAGAAATGGTAAACTTTTGTAATGAAATCAAGTCTGATTATGATAAAAATTTGAAAAACAAAGTGAAATATACGAATAGAAGCATAAAATGTAGTCAAATCATTATTTCTGGAGGAATAAAAACGTTTCTTGATGGCTATTATCTGACAGAAAAAATAAATTTTGATGCCATTTATGGACAAGCATCAGGATTTTTGAAACACGCTAGAGGAAGTTATGAAGAACTACAAGCCTATACAGAAGGGCAATTAGAGGGATTGAAAGTTGCCAAACAGTTTTTGAAAGTCAAGTAGTTCCATAACATAAATTTGGGTTTTGTGGACTTCTTTACTATAATCTATTGT
>DAIUBX010000122.1:0-5461 GCA_036846465.1 Bernardetia sp. | reverse complement strand
TATGAAGAATTACAAGCCTACACAGAAGGGCAACTAAACGGCTTAAAAGTAGCCAAGCAATTTTTGAAAGTTAGGTAGTTACTTGTTAATTTCTATACAACATAAATTTTGGGATCTATATTGGTTTCTAATTGAATCTATTGGTATTCTATTGTTTATTTACCAATAAAAACGTATTTTGTGAGATAATACAGTATAAAATGAATTGATAAAGTTTAGATTGCTTTTTTTAGGCTATTTTTACCTGTTTTTCATTCTTGCACACCACAAACTAGAAACTATAAATTATTTATGAGTACGAATACCACGCTAACTGTTCCTAAAAATATCCCTGAAGAAGTGTCCACAGCTTGGCTCAAAAATTTAGAGTTGGCAAAAGAACGAGATATTCCAGCAGAAGTACAAAAAAATATCGAAGTCTATTATAAGCATTTCGATCAAAAATATACAGAAGCATTAATCGAACACGTCATTTCTCCGATGTCAGATTATTATTATCGCCCTGTTTTTGTAGGTTTTGATGAGTTGGAGGAACGAAATAACCCAGAACGTCCACTTATTTATTATAGTAATCACTCTGGAATGGCTTTTCCTTGGGACGGAATGATATTTTTAGCAGAAATTTTTAGACAGTTTGGTTTTCAGCCCAAATCTATTCGTCCGTTGGTTGCGCCTATGCTTTCGCAGTCTGCACTCATGAATCCTTTTGGAGCTTATAATTTATGGAAAAAAGTAGGTGGAATAGATGCCACAACTATCAATTTTGAAACGATGATGAATTGTAATGATTACAACATTATGATTTATCCAGAAGGAGTTCCGGGGATTGGAAAAGGGTTTAATAAAAAATACGAAGCACAGCGTTTTTCGACTTCTTTTATCCGAATGGCTCTCAAATATAAAACAGACATCATCCCTTTTGCTACTGTTAATGGAGAATATATTAATCCTCATACCTACAGTATTCCTTGGGTCAATACATTGATTAATAAAATAGGTGTTCCATTTTTGCCCTTAGGGCTTATTACAGCACTTGTTCCTATTTTTCCTTGGGTTTTTTATACAGGTTTTCCTGCCAAAATGTATTATGTAAAAGGAGAAAGAATCAATCCTTTAGAGCTTTTGGGCAAACCTGCTGAAGAAGCAACACAAGAAGATGTTGTCAGAATTAGGGATTATGTAAGAGATGAGTTTCAAAAACTTCTTGATGAATCCGTAGAAAAATATGGACAAAAACCATTTAATTGGAAAGATTTACGAGCTGCCAACAAAGGAAAAGAAAAACGAGGAAGTAAAATTCGCTTTTTCCCTTACTTAACACCAGTAGGTTGGCCAATACTTTTTGGAGAATTTGATAGAAAATATAGAAAATACGAACAAGAGGGTAGAAAAGGAGAATTTAAACTCAAAATGCGTAGAAGAGATTTCATACCTTTGGTTTTCAGAAACTTGATTACAATTTGCTATTTTATTCCTGTTTTGGGTTGGATTCCACTTGCTATTCGTGGTTATTCTAAACCAAAAGGAGAAAAATAAAGTCAGAATTTAGATTTTAGAATTAAGAAGTAAAAAAATAAAAAAGGAATTTGAATGAACTTCAAATTCCTTTTTTGATATTTGATTCTTAAGAATTTTAAATTCTACAAATCATCGTCATCATCCACTTTTGGCGCACGAATTCCGACTATAAGACTGCTCCACTCAGATGCTTTCCAGACTCCTGCGTCATTTTTCTTAACTCTAAGAGGACGAGCTGAATCTGCTCCCGAAGAGGGAATAAATAGCTTTATTTCCCCTTCTTTTTCATCGCCACTATATGCGTTTGTCGAATAATCAAATACTAATTTTCCTGCTGGAAGTTTGTAGCCATTATCTACTTTTGTGCCTTTTATGTACGAATAAGGAACATAGGGAGAGCGTTTTATTTGAGATTCTATTAAATTCAAATCATTTTTTGAAACGATATAGCCTTTATAGCCTTCTTTTTTAGTAGTTTGGGAAAGTCTTTGTTTATCGACAGCAATGGTAAGGCAAGAGATTCCTAATTCTGGATTTTGACTGTATAAGATTAAAGCAACAATCATTGTTGTTGCGCCTCCTTCTGGTGTTTTGCTAATTTTGTCTCTCATTTCTAAAAACTCTTCTACCGTAGTAGGAAGTTTATCAATCGTAACTGTTCTATCTTTTCCTAAAATAGATTTAGAAATAGATTTAGATTCTGAAAAGGTAGTTTTTGAAGAATTATTAGATTGAAATGCGCTAAAAAATAGCAACATAGGAAAAATGGCTACTACTAGGAGTATGGATTTTGAAATAAATTTCATTGTACTAAAAGATTAAATTATTAAAAAGTAATGATAAGAAATTTGGTGAAATTTCATTTTAATTGCGTTCAACAATTACACCAAAATTACATTACATTGTTAATTCAATTTTTAAATGAAATAGAGAATTAATTCTTATTTTTAGTCTTTTAAATCAAAATTATTATTTTCTCAAAACAATCAAGACAAAAGCCAAGTAGAAATTATAGAGGAAAATTTAGAAAAACTCTAAAAAATATAAACTGAATACGCTGTACTGAAAATAAAACATCATTTCAATATATTATCATTTAATTTCTAATATTCATTTCCTAAAAAACTATGAAAATTATTGCTATTATTCCTGCTCGTTATGCTTCTACTCGTTTTCCTGCTAAAGTTTTGGCTGATATTAATGGAAGACCGATGATTGAGCGTGTTTTTAATCAAGCCAAAAAAGCTACAAAACTGAGTGATGTTTTTATTGCTACCGACCATCAACTTGTTTTTGATAGGGTGAACCAGTTTACTCAAAATGTTTTGATGACAAGTGATAGTCATATTTCTGGAACGGACAGGATTGCAGAAGCAGCTCTGATTTTAGAAAAAAAGAATATCGAATTTGATTTTATCATTAATATACAAGGCGATGAACCGTTTATCAAGCCTGAACAAATTGATAGTTTAGTGACAATTTTAGTAGAAAATAAAAATGTACAACTAGCTACTTTAGTGAGTAAAATAAAAGATTCGGAAACGCTTTTTGATTCGAATGTAGTAAAAGCTATTTTTGATATAAATCATAAAGCAATTTATTTCAGTAGAAATCCGATTCCTTTTGTTAGAAATGTTGATAAAAATCAAACAGAAGAAAATCAAAAAAATGCTTGGCTTTCAGAACATACTTTTTACCGACATATAGGAATGTATGCCTATCAAAAAGACGTTTTGCAGCAAATCACAAAACTAGAACCTTCAACATTAGAACTTGCTGAGTCTTTAGAACAATTACGATGGATAGAAAATGGGTTTTCAATACAAGTAGCCATTACACCTTTTGAAAGTATAGGAATTGATACGCCAGAAGATTTGGAAAAAATAGTAAATCGAATGTAGCCAACAGCTTCCAAGCTGTTGCACCATAATACTTCTATTTTTTTATAGACAGTTTGGAAGCTGTCGACTACTTATGAAATTTTGTTGTATTTTTGAAAACTCAAAATAAGAAATTTATTTATTCACAACCTATAAAGTATGAATTAATTGGATAATGAAATGACTTTCATGTGTATTTACTTCTGAAATTTTACTTCATACCTCTTACTTTATATTTCTAACTTTATTAAAAATGGGATTACTTTCAGGTAAAAATGTACTCATCACAGGCGCATCTCGTGGAATCGGACGAGCAATGGCAGAGCGTTTTGCAGAAGAAGGCGCAAATGTTGGCTTTACCTATCTTTCTAGTGTCGAAAAAGGCGAGGCATTACAAAAAGAACTTTCAGAAAAAGGAACAACTATAAAAGGTTATCGTTCTGATGCATCTGACTTTAAAGCTGCTGAAGAATTAGTAGAAAATTTTGTAAAAGACTTTGGTTCGCTTGATGTTCTTGTCAATAATGCAGGAATTACGAGAGATAATTTATTGATGCGAATGAGTGAAGAACAGTGGGACGAAGTGATGAGAGTCAATTTGAAATCTGTTTTTAACTTAGTAAAAGCCTCTACACGTACATTTTTGAAACAAAAACAAGGTTCGATTATTAATGTAACGTCGGTAGTGGGAATAAAAGGAAATGCAGGACAAGCAAATTATGCAGCCTCTAAAGCTGGTATGATGGGGTTGACAAAATCGATTGCACTAGAATTAGGCTCAAGAAATATTCGTTGTAATGCCATTGCACCCGGTTTTATTGAAACAGAAATGACAGAACAATTAGATGAAAAAATGATTGCAGAATGGAAAAATGCAATTCCGTTGCGTCGTGCAGGTACAGCAGCAGAAGTGGCAGATGTTACTGTTTTCTTGGCTTCAGACTATTCAAAATATGTTACTGGACAGGTTCTGCAAGTAGATGGTGGAATGCTTACTTAATTCAATTACGACCTGCTAAAGCAGCGAAGCTAATTAAAAATTACGAATTACGAAATGAAATTTAATTTAAAAAACCTTATTTATGATAAATGAATAAGGTTTTTGATTTATTGCTAAATTCGAATCCGAATAGTTTCATTTTTTCTTTACTTATAGATAAGGTAACTTTGTGTTTTCAAAAATACTAAATTTATTTGTCTTCAATTATTTTCCATTTATCATTCCTTATTCTATGTCCAATTCTATCAAAAATCAAAAAGCTATTTTATCAAAATTAGGAATAGATAAATTAAACGCAATGCAACTAGAAGCGCAATCAGTTATACATTCCTCTGATGAAATAATTTTACTTTCTCCAACAGGAACAGGAAAAACGATAGCTTTTTTGTTGCCTATAATAAACGAATTAGATGAAAATATAGAAGAAATACAAGCTCTCATCGTCGTTCCTTCAAGAGAACTTGCCATTCAAATCGAACAAGTAATGCGTGAAATGGGAACAGGTTTTAAAGTAAATGCTGTTTATGGAGGACGTGCAGGGTCAAAAGATAGACTAGAAATAAAACACCGACCAGCCGTTTTGATAGGAACAATGGGACGAGTAGCCGACCATTTGAGAAGAGAAGCCTTTGAAACAAAATTTATTAAAACGCTTGTTTTAGATGAGTTTGATAAATCTTTAGAAATAGGATTTGAAGCCGAAATGAAAGAGGTGATTCATTATACACCAAATGTCAAGAAAAAAATATTGACTTCTGCCACTCAAGGCGTAGAAATTCCAAGTTTTGTAGGACTAAAAAATCCTCTTACGATTGATTATTTGCAGGGAAATAGAAAAAGTAGTGATTTAAAAATCAAATTAGTTACTTCTCCAACAAAAGATAAACTAGAAACTCTTTTAGAATTAATCTCTTATGTTGGAAATGAAAACGGAATTATTTTTTGTAATTATAAAGATTCAATTGAAAGAATAAGTAATTTTTTGACAGAAAATACTATTTCTCATGGTGCTTTTTTTGGTGGAATGGAGCAAGTAGATAGAGAACGAGCCTTGATAAAGTTT
>DAIUBX010000121.1:2031-7868 GCA_036846465.1 Bernardetia sp. | reverse complement strand
ATAAAATACGCTGCCAAGCAAAGGGACTGGCATGAATATTTATCCAAGACTTAACAGTTGCTACTTCTTGCATAGTTATTAGGGATTATATTTTAACTAGGACTTTCGCAAAATCAATCGCTTACCAAATATTATTTTGTTATTACTTCGGTACTGCCCTATCGGGCTGACCTAAGTATGAATACAAGGTCAGTCCCGTAGGGCAGACCGACATAAACAGAATATTATTCTGATAAAAAAGTCATTTGCGAAAGTCCTATTAACTAAAAAATGGATTCTTAATTAGTACAATTCTAATACAAGGAGGAAGGGATAATTAAAAATTGTGTAAATAAGATTTTCCTTCTTGAATTAACATTTTTTTAGCTTAAAAACCAAATAATATTTCACGAAAATAGGTTTTTATTCGATTAAAATTTTAGTAGTGATTTGCAAAAAAAGTCTATTATTCTATTCTTTTTTTCTTCTTCAGAATTAATTATTTATTCTCTTTGTAATTGCTAAACAAAACCCTTAAATTTCAGATAGTTTAAACTAAAATAAAAATTACCAAAAAAATGACAAAACTAAAAGAATCCGTTACTTTCGAAGTAGAAGGAGGAGCAAAATTAAAAGGTGAAATCACACCACAAGGAGCAAAAAACGAAGCATTACAAATTCTGTGTGCTGTTTTATTGACTGCTGAACCTGTTATTGTAAATAATATTCCTTTGATTCGTGATGTACTCAAACTCATTGATTTATTAGGACATTTAGGAGTAGAAACTGAAAAACTAAGCGACCATTCCTATAAATTTGAAGCTAAAGATATAAATTTAGACTTTTTATATAGTCCAGATTTTATCAAACAAGGTGGAGCTTTGCGTGGTTCTGTCATGATTATGGGACCTCTTTTGGCTCGTTTTGGAAAATGTCGTCTAGGACAACCAGGGGGAGATAGATTTTCACGATGTAAAATAAAAACAAACCCAAAAGGCTTTGAAGAATTAGGAGCTAGATTTAGTTATGATGCCGAAAATAAATATTATAATGTAGATGCAACAGATTTAAAAGGAAAATATATTTTATTAGAAGAAGCCTCTGTAACAGGAACAGCAAATATTCTGATGGCTGCTGTACTTGCAAAAGGAAAAACAACACTTTACAATGCTGCTTGTGAGCCTTATATTCAACAGCTTTGTGATATGCTTTGCAGAATGGGTGCAAAAATAGAAGGTATTGGCTCAAATCTCTTGACTATTGAAGGCGTAGAAAAATTAGGAGGAACAGAACATACTATGCTTCCAGACATGATAGAAATTGGTAGTTTTATCGGATTGGCTGCGCTTACAGCTTCTGAAATTCGCATCAAAAATGCTCATATAGATAAATTAGGGTGTATTCCAAATACATTTAAAAAACTAGGAATTCATCTTATTTTTGAAAATGATGATATTATTATTCCTGCCCAAGAGCATTATCATATTGATTCTTTTATTGATGGTTCTATCCTAACAATTGCAGATGCGCCTTGGCCCGGTTTTACGCCCGATTTGCTCAGTATTGTGCTTGTAACGGCCATTCAAGCTAAAGGCACGATTTTAGTACATCAAAAAATGTTTGAAAGTCGTTTGTTTTTTGTAGATAAATTGATTGATATGGGAGCAAAAATTATCCTTTGTGACCCACATCGTGCAACAGTTTTAGGACTTGGAAGACAACAAGATTTGAGAGGAATTACGATGACTTCACCAGATATTCGTGCAGGTGTTTCGCTTCTTTTAGCTGCACTTTCTTCACAAGGAAAAAGCACAATTCATAATGCAGAACAAATAGACAGAGGGTATCAGTTTATTGATAAGCGTTTGAATGCTCTAGGAGCTAAAATTAAACGTATTGAAGAATAATTTTATATCAAAACGGTTTGTTTAAAACGAACCGTTTTTTTACACAAAAAATCACGAATTATGCAACCAAGCCTTTTTTAATAACAATTCTTCTTCTGTTTCTATAAAATTCTCATCAATTACACAACAATCAACAGGACAAACAAAAGCACATTGAGGCTCGTCATGAAAACCGTTGCATTCTGTACATTTATCAGTTACGATATAATAAATAAAATCATCTAAAGGTGGATTTTCTATATGTGCATCTAGAATTTTTCCTTCTTCGGTTTCTACCTGTTTTAAGTTTGTACCTTCTGCAAAAGACCAGTTTTGAGAACCTTCATAAATCGCATTATTTGGACATTCTATCTGACAAGCTCCACAATTTATACAAGCATCTGTTATTTTTAAAGCCATCACATTTTTTTAATAATTTGGGTATTTTTGAAACTACAAATTTACTCAAAATAGAATTTACTCAAAAGCAACTTACTTTGAATAACAAATATATTTTTAAGTCACAACGATTAGGTTTTAGACCTTGAAAACCTTCTGACACAGACAAACTTTTTGCAATCAATTCTGATAAAGAGGTAATGGAATTTTTCCCTCATTTGCCTTCTTTAGCACAAACAAAAGACTTTATACACAGAATGCAAAATCAGTTTACAAAAAATGGCTTTTGTTATTTTGCTGTTGATGTATTAGAAACAAAAGAGTTTATTGGCTTTATTGGAATTGCAGAACAAACTTTTGAAGCTGATTTTACGCCTTGTATAGACATTGGATGGCGAATAGATAAAAAATACTGGAACAAAGGCTATGCAAGTGAAGGCGCAAAACGCTGTTTAGAATTTGCTTTTGAAAATATAAAATTGAAATTTTGTCAAACTAACTACTTAAACCTTTTAAATTCTTACTATTTTTTACTCATATTTTTTTCTACTTCTTTATCCATTATTTTCTTAATTCGCCATAAAATCCCGATACAAAGCAAAAGACTCACAAATCCTAATGGAACCATGGTAGCAAAATCAGAACCTTCTATTTTAGGAGCATTAAGCATTTCTTTATCGACAAATAAGAACATAACTAAAGTTAGTCCATTGTTGAGAATATGCGCCCAAATAGGAACAGTAATATTATTGGTATAAATATATAAATAACCAAATAAAGCTCCTAAAAGCATACGAGGAACAAATCCATAAAATTGAAAATGGATAGCACTAAAAACAATAGCTGTAATCCAAATAGCTGCATGTTTGTTCTTGGTAAGATTTTGAAATAAAGGCTGAACGACTCCTCTAAAAAAAACTTCTTCTGTAAGCCCTGCCAAAATAGCAATTACTACAAAACCCAAAATAGTTTGTAGAGGAGAAGCAAAATCGGTCATAAAAAGAGTTAGCATTTGTGCATTATTTTCTTTTTCTCTCATCCAATTTTCTAATCCTTTTAATACTTCAGGAAATTCTACGGCTCCATTTAATGCTCCTGTTACCCAAACAGCAGGAAAAGCAACAATAGCAAGAACAATCACAACTAAAAAGATAAGAAAAGGAGTTTTGTATCTTTTCAAAAAAGGCTCTTCTAAAAAATATTGAGCCAATTTAGGATTCATCACATGAACAGCTTTGCTATTTTCGTCGGTTTGGTTAAATTTATAAACAAAGTTTACAAAAAATAAAGCTGCTATCAAAAAACCGAAAACCTGTGTAAATCCCTGTAAAATCAAAATAGGAGTACGAAGCTCTGAATATTGATTTATATTTTGCATTTTATCGGCAAACTCCACTAAAGAAATATCATAAGCTATAGCAATAAGCCCCATTCCTACAAACTGTGCAGCAACTAAAGCAAATATAGTAATGAGCAAAAGCAGAATAAGAGAGAAAATATATTTCATTTATTTATTTTTTACAACAAGATTGTTTTTTATGGAGAATTAGTAGTTTTAGAGCCTTCAAAGTTACACTCAAATAAAAGAAAATCTTATTTTACAATAAAAAAACCGTCGTTTCCATCATCTTGATACAAAGGCATCAGAATATAACCTTTATGAGGCGATCGAATTTCTTGTCCGTCTTGATGAGCCAATAATTGTCCCTCTTCTATAGTATCAAAGTTACCAAAACCTTCCAACATTTTGAAAGTTGATTGGGCAGGTATTTTATGAATATACTCACAAGTCAAATAATTAGGAACACCACTTCGGATAGTTTCTCCCAATGTATTCTCTAAGTTTGGAATAGGTTGCGAAGTCATTTGAAGGTTTTGCATGATGCGCCAAATTCCTGAAATAAGATTATTTGCAGAGTTTTCTTTTCCGATTGTTCCTCCTTCAAAAGCAAATGTTTCATAATCCCATTGTTCCATATAAGTCATGGCTGTTCCATCTAACTTTTTATCAAGTCCTAAAATAATAGGAATTTCTAAAAGTTGAGCAATTTTATCATCAGTAGTAGTCGTTCGCACTATGAAAGCACCATTTGGCGCAGAAGTCGTATGCAAGTCTATCAAAATTCGTCTTTTGTAAGTATCGTGAGGAATAACTCGCAATACTTCAATAAGCTGACGTAATTCTTCATACTCTGAAACTTCTGAATCAGTTGGAATATTATCTATTAAATCATTGCGCCAAATTCTATTCAAATCTGTTTGTAAATAGCGTTTTTTTTCTTTTAGAGCTTGTAAATTCCCTCCAATAGCTACAAAATGCCCATCAAAAAGACGTTTGTCTAAATGAGAAGTCAAATATTCTAAAGCGTCGTATCCTGCTTGTTCGTTTCCGTGCAACCCACCAATACAAACTAGTAATGTTGGATTATTTCCACCAGAAATATTGCCAATAATACGTTTAAAAAGTGTAGATGTCTGTATATTTGCTTGTGATTTTTGAGTCATTTAGTTAGGTAAAAAGTCCTAGTAATATTTCAATAAAAACCCTAAACCTCCTTTTATGCTTGAATAGAAGTTTAGAACTGATTTTTAAATAGAGACAAAGATACAAAAATCTACATTTTATGAAATGTAAAGTTTCATAATAGAGATACAATCCCATCAAATTATGCAATACATTTTTAAAATATACAAAAGGATACAGATAGCTAAAATGACCAACAGTCATTTTATTTCCTAATGGTTAAATTATTTTCAAAAAAGCCTTATTTTTTTAAAAATTTTGGAATAAAATTACCTTTTTAATAAAAATAGGCTAAATATTTGATTATTTGTGCAAAAAAGTTGTATTTCTCTGTAACATATCGTTACTTTGTATCGTTGTATTAGTATGCAAGCATAACAAACAAACTCCTCTCAGTGTGTGTAGAAGGTTTGATTGTATCAGAAATTTTGGTTTCTATTTTACTAAGAAAACCAAATAACTGACTTGCAGTACAAAATTTTATTCCAAACAAAAAACCTTAATTATTCAATTTTATGGAAGATTTATTAAAGAAACTCGTTTATACTGGTGTTGGTGTAGTATCAATGACTGCTGAGAAATTACAAGAAGCTGTTGACAAATTAGTTGACGAGCGCAAAATGTCAGCAGACGAAGGCAAAAAATTAGTAGATGAATTTTTTGACACTACTGAAGAAAAGAAAAAAGAATTCGAATCTCAACTTTCTTCTATCGTAGAGAAAATTGTTCGTTCTTTCAAATTTGCTTCAAACAAAGAAATGACTGAACTTGTTGAGCGTATCAAAACATTAGAAGCTCACGCTGGTATCGTTGGCGAAGTAGAGCAAAGCGAGAAAAAAACTGTTAAGAAAGCCCCTGTTAAAGTAGCAAAGTAATTTTAATTACTAGTTACACAAACTAGCTAAAATAAATTAAAGCCAAATTTTTGTTCTTTTTTCTATAAGAAAAGTAAAGAATAAGAATTTGGCTTTTTCCATGTAGATTGTGTAATTTTATGTACCGTACCCTTTAGGGTGCGAAAATGTACCGTACCCTTTAGGGTGCGAAAA
>DAIUBX010000121.1:776-1931 GCA_036846465.1 Bernardetia sp. | reverse complement strand
ATGTACCGTACCCTTTAGGGTGCGAAAATGTACCGTACCCTTTAGGGTGCGAAAAAACAAAAATATATGTTTTTTCAGAACACCGTCAAAAATATAAATCGTCTTAGGCAAGTAATTCAAATTTTATTGAAATACGGTTTTGAGGATATTGTGCTTAATACGCAACTCCAAAAATTAATTCCACCTAAAGCAAATCTTACTTGGACAAATAACGAAGAGGGAGAAAGTGAAGCCTTAATGGTTTTCTCAACCCGTTTCGAACGCCTTCGTATGGTTATCGAAGAACTAGGGCCGACTTTTGTAAAACTGGCGCAAGTTCTGAGTAATCGCCCAGATTTTATTCCTGAGGCTCTTATTCATGAATTTAAAAAACTCCAAAATAGTGTTCAGCCTTTTGATACAGAGATTGCTAAAGAAATTATTTTTACAGAGACTGGACAAACTACCGATGAGCTTTTTCAATTTTTTGATGAAGTGCCAATTGGTGCAGCTTCTATCGGACAGGTTCATCGTGCTAGATTACACACAGGCGAAGATGTTGTAATAAAAGTTCAGCGTCCAAATGTTCGTGCAAAAGTAAAAACTGACCTTGCTCTTTTGTTAGAATTTGTACGTCTTACAGAAACTTTTTTTGTTTCGGCTGGTATCCTTAATCCGTTGGAAGTAGTAACAGCATTTGAAAAAACAATGCAAAAAGAGCTAGATTACATGACCGAAGCAAGGCACATGGAACAGTTTAGAAAATTATATAAAGAAAAAAGAGAAGAATTTCATATTCCTAAACCTTACTTAGATATTTCTACTTCAAAAGTTTTGATTATTGAATATGTAAGTGGATGTAAAATTACAGATGTCGCACAACTTGAAGCGTGGGGTCTTGATCCAAAACGTATTGCAGAAAAAGGAATGGATATTTATCTGACACAAATCTTTGAATACGGACTTTTTCACGCAGATCCACATCCAGGGAATATCTTAATAAAACCCAATGGTCAGATAGTTTTATTAGATTTTGGAATGGTTGGAAAACTCATGACGCATCAAAAATTTGCTTTTGCAGGAGTTTTTATAGGTATGGCACAAAAAGATGCCCGTGCCATGGCGATCAATTTGAAAAAATTATCAATAGAAGATCAAATTGAAGATATGCGTGCC
>DAIUBX010000121.1:0-766 GCA_036846465.1 Bernardetia sp. | reverse complement strand
GGAGTTTTTATCAATCTAGCCAAACAAGATGCTCGTGGAATGGCTTCCAACCTTCGAAAACTTGCCATTGATAGCGAAATAGAAGACATGCGAAGTTTTGAATATGATTTGCATGAGCTTATAGAAGAATTTGTGGTTTTAGATGCTGCTGGGGATATGGGAATGGCAGATTTGACAGAAAGACTACAAAAAATTATTTATACCTATCGTTTGGAAATGCCGGGAGTAGTCTTTTTGATTTTACGTGCTTTGGTAATTTTGGAAGGAATTGGAAATACACTGCACCCAGATTTTCAGAGTTTGGAATACATTCGTCCGTATGGGATAAAGATTTTGGCAGAAGAATATTCGGTTAGTAATGTCAATTCTGAACTTTCTTATACGCTTACTGAGTTTGGGGGACTTTTATATAACTTTCCGTCAGAACTTCGCTACATTCTCAAAAAACTACGAAAAGGAGAATTTAATTTTGATATAAAAGTTCAAGCAGATGAGCCAATTCTAAAAAAAGCTGAATCAATTACAAATCGTCTTACTTTTACAATGCTTATTTGTGCGTTAGTCATTTCGGCAACTTTATCTTTAAATGCTAATTTTCCAGATTATCTCAAAACGACTGGAGGAATTCCTTATTTGAGTATTTTGGGTTACGGATTGTCTATTTATTTATCTGTTTTGTTGTTTTTATTGATTGTTAGGAGTAATATTGGAGGAAATAAGTAATTTGAGTTGGTGCTTTTATTAGATAACAAAAATTAAAACTTCA
>DAIUBX010000120.1:0-7907 GCA_036846465.1 Bernardetia sp. | reverse complement strand
ATGTGTATTTTGGCAATGAAAAAACGTTTTGAAGCTCAAAAACTCAAAGAAGAAAATGAGAATAAAACGATTTTCATAGACCCAATTCTTTTCAAAATTCCAGTTTCGATTGGCGATAGAAGCGAAACTGTACAAGATATGCCTTCTGCACTCATGGGAACTCGTTTTGAAATTGAAGGCGATACCGTTCGTTTGTTTATGCAATGGGGAGAAGGCTTACCAGCTCAACATTTGGATATGGATTTGAGTTGTCATATTGCCTACAAAGAAAAAATGAATGATATTTGTTCGTTTAGTAATTTGGTTACAGAAGGTTGTGAACATAGTGGAGATATTCGTTCTATTCCAGAAAAAATTGGAACGGCAGAATACATTGATATAAATGTAAAAGAATTGCGTCAAAAGGGTGCAAAATATGTTACATTTACGTGCAATGCCTACTCAAATGGTGCAATTACGCCTAATTTGGTTGTGGGTTGGATGAATAGTAAATTTCCAATGACCATTTCTGAAAAAACAGGTGTTGCTTACGACCCTTCTTGTGTTCAGCATCAAGTCAGAATCCAACAAACATTGACAAAAGGCTTAGTTTTTGGTGTTTTGGATATTGATGCAAATGAAATTGTTTGGTTAGAACTTTCATTTCACGGACAAGTCGTGGGACAGCTTAATACAAAAGGCGTAGAAACTCTTTTAGAAAAACTCAATGCTAAATTAAGTATTGGAAATCTATTGCTTTTGAAAGCCGAAGCACAAGGTTTGGAAATCATAGAAACCAATGATTCTGAAAACCCTGCTGATGAAATCTATTCAAGAGAATGGGCAATGAATACGGCAGCCGTTACCAAATTATTGGTGGATTAAATGTAGCCGACAGCTTGAAAGCTGTCGGTTTTTTTGTTTTATTCCGTCTTACCAAAATCTGACTTTGTTTTCAAAATCAAATCGGCTAGTTGAGGAGAAAAAAGCAATAATTGATTTCTTGAAAGGACAAAATATTTTTCTCTAGCTGTATAAATCTCTAGTTTTTGAGGTTCTTCGCTTCTAATATCATTCAATGAAAAAATGGCTACTGGAGAAATCGTCTTTAAAGAATCTTGTAATTTATCATTCTTGACATATTGTTCGCCCATTACTTGAGTAAAATAAGGCAAATAATCATAAATTTTATTCGTGTCTGCTTCTGCTAATTCTCTTATTTTGAATGTTTTTCCTGTAAAATCTATGGTAAAACTCTCAGCTTCATTTTGAGGATAAGAAACTGAAAGAGAGCGAAATGTATTTGGCGTAGTAGCCAAAATCGTTCGGTCTTGCCATTCATACGGACGAATATCAAAAATATCTCTAATCTGTAAATAATATCCCGGAATATAAATTGAATAAGGAGAAGTTGATTCTTGTTGCATCGCATACGTTTCGCCTTCATGCGTACAAACTTTATAATTTCGGATTTGATTTTCACCCTTAAAAACTTGGACATTAATTCCATTCAATAAAAAGCTATTAATAACTTCAGCTTTTATGCTTTCTGAAACTGGTTTTTTGACTTCAATGCGCTGCATAATTGCCCAAAGAGAAGCAATCATTTCTTCATCTACCACAAACTCATTATTTATCAGCCATTCACTAGAATTTGTTTTGCTTTGTGAAAGTGTCTGTTCTCCCAAAACTAATTTTGTAATTCCTGTTGTATCTTCTAAAGCATATTTTGTTTCATCAATAAGCGATTTATCAGAAGAGGAGTTTTGAGAAGGAATAGCAAAAAAAATAGCTAATAACAATACAACAGCCAAAAGAGCAAGTAGTTGTAATTTAAGAGAAAAACCTGTATTATTTTTAATCGTTTTTTCGTTCATACATTTATTTTTTGCACCAATTAAAATACATCTCACTCTAAAGAGTGAGCTACAAAATGAGCCATATTTTACAAATATACTAAAAGCTATCTTTTGTCTTTCAAGTATTTGACCATTTTACTATTCAGAAACAAAAAATCTCTCCACAAAAATTAACTTGTGAAGAGATTTTTTTAGCATACTTTAGGGTTGTATTTTACTTTTCTAATTTAGTAAGCAGTTGAGAAGATTCTTTTTTACCTTTTTTATCAAAACTTTCTACTTTCACTAAACCAACACCTTTGGCTAAATATTCTACCGAACGTCCTTGTTTTTTGACAAAAGCCACTTTTGTATCGTAATCATACGAAATTTTGACACATTCAAATGTCCCTGCTGGAGTAGTTATGGTTTCAAAACCTTCTACTTTTCGGTTGGTAATATTCATCGTTACGGTAAGCAAAGTCATTCCACTACCCGACATGGTTTGTTTGATTTGACAATTTACGTCGTCTAATTTTTGTCCTGCTGTTAGATTGTGAGGATAAGTCAGTTTATCGCCTGTAATACTCACTTCTGCATCTGCTGCTGGTGCAATATCAGAGGCAATATTACGTACATCGGCATAAATTTGACCGTCTTTACACTGCATATCAAAATCTCCCTTTACAACCAATTTTCCTTTGTTGTCGTATGTTTGATTTGAGAAAAAGACATCAATACCGTTTGTAGTAGGTGTACTCTTTTCGACTTGATACTTCAAAACTGTACTTACTTTGTCTTTTTTATCGTACATAGTAAGTTCCATTTTTGTACCCGTTTGATAAGCAAAATAACCGTTACAATCTTTTGTTTCTTGACTTTGTGCCAAACTCAAAGTAGAATTTAGGCTAAAAAAAGAACTAAAAAATAAAACTAAAACAAACACCTTTGAAAAGCACACAACTAAATTTTTCATAAATTGAAAATTTATAATTAATAAAAAAATAATATGATTAAAAAACATTACTCACACTTAGCTAATATTTTCTTAGCAAGGCTTATAGATTTTGCTTTATTGGAAGCATTATCATCAGACAAATTGACTGTTACACCAAATTGAGCATTCGAAGTATAGACTAAAAGTATTTGGTCTTGCTTGTTCCAAATGCAATATTCGCCTACCCCTGAAGCCTCTTCAAATCTCTCTTTTGCTCCCGCTGAAAGTCCACGAGCTAAGTCTTTGTCTTGACCAGACTTAAGAGATTCTTCTACTACTTTACGCATTTCGGGAGATAGATTTTGTTTATCAATAGCTTCCATTTGCTTTTCCTTAGTTTCTGGGTCGTTCATTACCTCTTCCAGTTTAGCCAAGTCTTCATCGGTAGCATTTCTATAAAAATTTTTGAAAGTTTGCATATCAGTAGTTTTGATATATTTAATTCCTACTAAATTAGGAACAGGTATATCTGTAAAATTCCCTTTAGGAAATTCCATTTTTTTACTACGAGTGCTATTTTTTTTGTCTAAGTATTCCAAACTGTAAAAGCCTTTAATCATTTTACTTTCATCTTCTTTGGCTTCACTAATAGGAATACCCAAAAACTCATTTACCAAATCAGGTGTTAGGAGTTCTTTCATTTCTTTTTCTGTAATACATTTGCTAATCGCTGTATTTGCCTCTCCTGCATCAGGTAATATTTCAGAAATAGTTTCGTTCAAATCGCCTTTGGCTTTTTCTTGTTCGCTTTTATTACACGCCATAAGAAAAAAAGCACATACAAATACATATATAAAATTTAATTTGATATTTTTCATATTTTTATTTTTTGTTTAAAAATTACAATTTAATAAATTCTACTCTTCTGTTATTGGCTTTTCCTTCATTTGTAGTATTTGGTTCTGAAGGTTCGGCTGCTCCTTTTCCGTCCGTTTCTAAACGAGAAACATCGACTTTAAATTCAGAAGAAAGTGCATTTTTGACAGCTAAAGCTCGTTTTTTGGAAAGTTCAATATTTTTTGTAGCATCACCATCAGAATCAGTATGACCAATAATTTTTACTTTTACAGTTGGATTTTCAGAAAGAACTTGAGCAATTTCTTTTAAGCTACCATAACTTTCTGCTTTTATTTTGTCCGAATTTACATCAAATGTAATTCCACGAGTAACAAATTTTCCCTCTGTAATCAGTTTTGAGCGTGTATCTGGCTGACCAACAGCATAACGCATATTTGTTACCATAAATTCGTCTTTGTTTTCTGCTCCACTTGCATAATCCATATAACTACTTCCTAATCTGAAATAATTGTATTTTACTTTTGGATTAAATGCTTGTGGAAGGTCTAAAATTTTGGTTTCATTGGCATAAACACGCAAACGATTTTTTTGCCTCCAAATAGAAACTCTTACTATTGAAGCCTCTGAGTTATCATCTCCTTGACAATCAAAAGCGTTGATAGACATAGCATCATTTTTACTTATCACTTGTCCATTTTCTTTGATTTCATAACCTGCACTACTTGTACAACCTTTCCAACTAAACCGAAAAACACCTTTATTATTACTTAAATAACCATCTGAAATATCTTGACGTGGATTTTCAGAAGAATAAATAGAAAAATTATAACCCAAAATATTAGAGGACGCATAACGAGTCATGATATCAAATTCTAGGGTAAAATTTTCTGGCAAATCCTTTATAAAATCGGGTTGAAAAAAACCTGTTTTGGTCATAAAAAGCCATTTTTCGGATCTTCCTTCCAATGTTACCACTTCAGCAGAAGAATTTGTATTCCAACCCAATGGAAAATCTCCAACATTAGAACGAGAAAAATCTTCCATCGCAAGAACTTTTTCACCTGCTACAAAATCGAATTTTGTGTAGGTTTTTAGAGATGGAGTAGTTTTAGTTGTTCCACTAGAATTTTGATTTGAATTTTGGTTGCTATTCGAATCAGTATTTTGATTGTTTTGATTATCTTCGTCTTTATCTTTTTTATCTTTCTTATCTTTTTTATCCTTTTTCTTAAAAATACCTTCTATCTTGTCTAATCCTTTGTCGATACCTTGATCAATTTTGTTATTAGTTCTGTCTTGTGTTTTTTGTTTTGCTCTTTCTTTTGGGTCGATGATTTGTGCTTCGGCATAACCAAAGGCTAAAAAGAAAAAGACCAAAAGTAAAAAAATAAATGAGTTATTTTTTGTGATAGATTTCATTTGTATAATGGTTTGAATGAATAATTTTTAATAAAAAATAGAGTAATTTGAAATCAAATTGCTATGTTTAACACTACCTAGCTGAATTGTTGAATATCAATTTTAATTTCAGTATAATTATTTCTATTTTCTCTAAATAAATTTTTTCATTATTTACCTACAAGTTTAATGCTAATTTTAGTTTGTTAAAATAAAAAATCTGAAAAATAGGAGTGTTAAATTCAAATTTTATTACTCTTCTGCTTTTTTAATAAAATAAGCATATTTTCGACTTTTAAGTATTCAGTAAAAAATCAATAAAATACTACCCAAAAACCATCGTATTTTGAAAAATCAACCTATTGTAAATTATTATATCCTTTCTAATTTTATTTTATTTTTCTGTCTTATTTCTTTTGTTTCTTTTGCTCAAAACGATAAAGATAAGAATAGTATAATCATTGAAGGACAAGTTTTAGACTCACTCAAAAATCCTGTAAAAAATGCTTCTGTTGGTATTTTGGAAGAAGGAAAAGCCGTTCAAACCGATTCCTTAGGAAATTTTAGATTAGAATCTTACCAAGCTTTTTCTAAAGAATTTCTAAATAAAGAAGTTACTCTAGCAGCTCAACACCCAGAATTCAGAACTTTCAGACAAAAAATAGTTTTAAAATCCTATCAAAAATATGTCATTCAGCTTTCTGAATTTGAAGAATTAAAAGCTGTCGAAATTATAGCCATCATAAATAATGACGACCGACAAACCAGTTTGATAACTTTAGACCCAAATGGTTTGGAAAATACGCCCACAGGAACAGGTGAGTTTTCACAGATTTTGGTAACGCTTGGTTTGGGAATCGTCAGTAATAGTGAACTTTCTTCTGCTTATTCGGTGCGTGGTGGAAGTTATGAGGAAAATCTGATTTATGTAAATGGAATAGAAATTTATCGCCCTTTTTTGGTTCGTTCTGGGCAGCAGGAAGGGCTTAGTTTTGTCAATCTTGATTTAGTAAAAAAAGTAGAGTTTTCGGCAGGTGGTTGGCAGGCAAAATGGGGTGACAAACTTTCATCCGTTTTGAATGTAGATTATAAAAATCCGACTTCCTTTGCTGGTTCGGCTTCTATTGGACTTTTGGGAGGAAATGCACACCTAGAAGGAACAAACAAATCAAAACGTTTTTCTTATTTAGCAGGTATTCGTCATAAAGATTTGAGTTATTTGTTAGGAACTTTAGAAACAAAAGGCGAATATCAACCTCGTTTTACAGATTTTCAATCGCTTTTGAGTTATAAATTAGGAAAATTAGATAAAGATGGAAACTTTGTAAATAAAGATAAAAATACTACGCTTAGTCTTTTGACGGCTTATTCTCAAAATAGATACCGTGTTTTTCCTTCAAGTAGAGAAACTACTTTTGGTACTTTCGACCAGCAAGTTCGCTTTTTTGTAGATTATACAGGCGAGGAATTAATGAATTATACAACCTATCAAACGGCTTTACGACTTACTCAAAAATTCTCTCAACGTTTTTCAATGGATTTTACGCTTTCAGGAGTGGATACAAGAGAGCGAGAATTTATAGATACAGAAGGTGCATACCGTTTGTGTGATGTAAATAATGACATTACTTCGGATAATTTCAATAAATGTACGTTAACTCGTGGCGCAGCTTCAGAGTATTTTTATGGTCGTAATTCATTAGATGCACAAATTTATTCTTTCAAAAATCGCTCTTCGTGGCAACTAGGAAACCGAACGATGGTAGAGTTTGGAGGAGAAATAAAAAGTGAAGATATAAATGACGAACTTTATGAATATAAAGTCTTGGATTCGGCAGGTTTTGCAGATATAAATTATTTTGTTGATACAAAAACTACTTTAAATTCTATCCGAACACAGGGCTACGCTCAAATTTCGCACTTTTTTGGAACAGATACAGCCGAGTGGCACAATGTAACTATCGGTGTTCGTGTTCATAATTGGTCATTGAATGGACAAACTTTTATTAGTCCACGCATTCAATATAAATACCAACCTGATTGGAAAGCAGATATTCAGTTTGGACTAGCAGCAGGAATTTATCAACAATCGCCATTTTATCGTGAGCTTCGAAATTTTGCAGGACAGATTAATCAATCCCTTTTGGCGCAACGTTCTCTGCACGTTATTGGAAGTATGGATTGGGATTTTAAATTCTCAAAACGCCCTTTTAAATTGATTGTAGAGAGTTATTACAAACAAATTTCAAATCTAATTCCGTATGATGTCGATAATATGCGACTGCGTTATTATGCAACTAATGGCGCAAAAGGCTATGCTTGGGGAATTGATTCACGCATTAGTGGTGAGTTTATTAGAGGAACAGAATCTTGGTTTAGTTTGAGTTATTTACAAACAAAAGAAGATGTAAATTTTGATGAACGTAGTTTTGTACGTCGTCCGACAGACCAACGAGTAACAGCAACTATATTTTTTGAAGACCATTTTCCAGATAATCCTACTTTTAGAGTTAATTTACGCCTTTTGTTTGGTTCTGGAGTTCCTTTTGGTGCGCCAAATAATCAAAATTTCCGTTCTGCTTTTACTAATCCTGCGTATCGTCGTGTAGATATTGGTTTTTCTAAATCGCTACTTTTTGATGAAGACAAACGTATAAAATCAGTTTGGTTAGGTTTGGAAGTCTTGAATATTTTGGGAGTAGAAAATATCATTTCGCATCAATGGATAAGTGATTATGTAAATGATGTTCAACTTGCTGTTCCGAACGGACTTTCACAGCGTTTTTTGAATATTCGTGGAGTGGTGAAGTTTTAAAAAAATGTTGTCGGTGTGACACCGGCAAAAGAATATTCGTGGAGTGGTGAAGTTTTAAGGTTTATGTGTGAATGTTGCTCGT
>DAIUBX010000119.1:5761-8012 GCA_036846465.1 Bernardetia sp. | reverse complement strand
ATTGATTTTTTGAATAAATTATCGGCTGCCTATCCTCAATTTTTGCAAGTCAATGAATTTGGAATGACTGATAGTGGAGAACCGTTACACGAAATTATTTTTGATATAAATGGAAAATTTAGTCCACTTTCAGAGACAGAAAAACAAGATAAGTTTGTTGTTTTTATAAATAATGGAATTCATCCAGGGGAATCTGATGGAATTGATGCAACTCTGATACTTTTGAGAGATTTATGCACAAAGGAAGAATTTAGAAATCAATATAAGAATATCGTTTTGGTAGCTATTCCATTTTATAATGTAAGTGGCGCACTAACACGAAACTCAACAACAAGAGCCAACCAAAACGGAGCAGCAGAATATGGTTTTCGTGGAAATGTCAAAAATTTAGACCTAAACCGTGATTTTGTAAAGTGCGATTCGAAAAATGCAGAGAGCTTTAATAAGTTATTTCAAAAATGGCAACCTTTAGTTTATCTTGAAAATCACGTTTCGAATGGTGCAGATTATCAATATACGATGACGCATTTAGCAACACAAGCTGATAAGTTAGGAGGAAACATGGGCGAATTTTTGAATAAAAGTTTTACACCTGCTTTAGAAAAAGCGATGATTAGTAGAAATGAAGAAATGACTCCGTATGTAAATGTTTTTGGTTATGACCCTGTAAATGGTTGGGAAGGTTTTATGGATTCGCCTCGTTATTCAACGGGTTATGCAGCTCTTTTTCAGACTTTTTCGATGCTGACTGAAACGCACATGTTGAAGCCGTATGATAAACGAGTAAAAGCAACTTCTATTTTTATGGAAGAACTTTTAAAATACGTTCAAACCAATGGCACAGAACTCCAAAAAATCAAGGCAGAAGACCAAAAAATAGTAAAAACACAAAAGGAATTTGTTTTAGATTGGGAATTAGATACGACAAGATACCGAACACTCAATTTTAAAGGTTATGAATCTTCGATAGAAAAAAGTAACGTTTCAGGTCTTGATAGAATGAAATATGATACTTCAAACCCTTACGAAAAAGAAGTAAACTATTATGATGCTTTCAAACCTTCTTTAAAAATTGATGCGCCAAAAGCCTATTTGATTCCACTTGCTTACACAGAGGTTTTGGAGCGATTAAAATGGAATGGTGTCAAAATGGATACTTTAATTAATGAAGAACACAAAAACCATAAAGTAGGAGTGTATGCTATCAAAAATTATAAAACCGTAAAATCGTCTTATGAAAGTCATTATGTGCATTATGATGTTGAGCTTTCTAAAGAAATTATGACATTTGGAGAAGCTCTACGCTATCCAGAACAAAAATATGTTTTGGTGCAACTAAACCAAGCAGCCAATCGATACATTTTTGAAATGTTAGAACCACAAGGCAAAGATTCATTTTTTGCGTGGAATTTCTTTGATGGAATTTTGCAGCAAAAAGAACATTTTTCGCCTTATGTTTTTGAGGATATTGCAGCACAAATTTTAGAAGAAAATCCCGCTCTCAGAAAAGAATTAGAAGATAAAAAAGTAAATGATGCAGAGTTTGCAAAAGATGCCTATTTGCAGTTAGAGTTTGTTTATGAACACTCTGTTTATTATGAAAAATCGTATCTTAAATATCCTGTTTTTAGAGTGGGAGGGTAGATGTATAATAATTTTAATGAGCAAAAAATGAGGGTGTCCGAAAAGTATTTTTTTGATAAAAAAATGCTTGAAATTTGCTCAAAAAAGAAGGTTTTTTTGAGATTTCGGACTTTTCGGACACCCTCATTTTCATAGAAAATAATAATAAGTTACTTACTTCTCCAAGTCATATTCTTGCATTTTTCTATAAAGCGTTGTTAGTCCAATACCTAATATTTTTGCAGTTTCAGATTTGTTGTTTTTTGTATGTGCCAAAACTCGTTTTATATGATGTTTTTCTACTTCGGCAAGGCTTGTAAGTGGTGTTATGGTGTTTGTATTGGGCGAACTGTCCCCTCCCAAAAGTAACACATCAGAACTTAATTGTGTATCAGACATGATAACAGCTCTTTCGATTACATTTTTGAGTTCTCTGACGTTTCCTTTCCAGCTATATGTTTGAAGTTTTTCGATAAAATCTTGGTCAATACTAGGGCTTTTTTTTCCCATTTTGGCAGAAAAGTATTTTATAAAAAAACGTGCTAAAAGCTCAATATCTCGCCCTCGTTCTATCAGTGGAGGTAAATGAATTTGAAAAACAGCTAGACGATAATACAAATCTAAACGG
>DAIUBX010000119.1:0-5751 GCA_036846465.1 Bernardetia sp. | reverse complement strand
TTAATAATTCTCTATTTGTCGCTGCAATAATTCGGGTCTGAATTTTGGTAACTTTTGTATCTCCTACTTTTATAAATTCGCCAGTTTCAAGGAAACGTAATATTTTTGCTTGTAATTCTAACGGCATTTCGCCAATTTCATCTAAAAAAACAGTTCCTCTGTGTCCTTCTTCTAAAATACCTTTTTTGTCTTTATTTGCGCCCGTAAAAGCTCCTGCCTTATAGCCAAATAATTCAGATTCTAACAAATGAGGTGCAAAAGCACTACAATTTAGTGCAACAAAAGGCTCTTTTGCTCTATCACTTTCATAGTGGATAGCTTGTGCAAAAACTTCTTTTCCTGTGCCTGTTTCTCCTGTCAGAAGTACAGTTGTGGCTGTTGGAGCAACTCTTCTTGCAAGTGTAATTGATTGTTTGAGACTATCTGATTCTCCAATTATAGAATCAAAACCATGATTGTCTTGTGCTTTGTTTGTAATTCTGTTAAGGCGTTGTTGTAGTCTTGCTTTTTCAATTCCATTGGCTACCAATGGCAAAAGGCGATCATTATCATCACCTTTTGTAAGATAATTGAAAGCCCCATTTTGAATAGCTTTTACACCGTCTTTTATAGTTCCATAAGCTGTAATTACTATTATTTCTGTAGTTGGATATTTTTCTTTGTAGGTTTTGGTGGCTTCTACGCCATCTCCATCAGGCAGCTTTACATCTGTCAGAATAAGCTCAAAAGTATCTTTTTCTAATGCTTTGAATGCTTCTGCAATATTTCTTGCCTGTGTAATTTCATATCCTTCTAACTTCAAAGTTCGTGTAAAGAGTTTTAATAATTGTTCTTCATCATCAATGAGTAATATTGAGCCTTCCATGCAAAGTACTATTAAATTTTTGAGTGGTGTCTATAAGATTATTTATTTGTTGAAGAGTCGTTTGACTCTCTTCGTTTTGTTTCAATTCAACCAAATTATATTCTAGTTGATTGAGAAAAGATTTAGTTTGCATCTGACTAATTTGAGATGGATTTTCTTCTACTTCCTTTACAGTAATAATATAACCAGCAAATTGTTTGTTTTTATTCTTATCGGTGTAGAATGTTCGTTGAGTTACTTGATAAACGTATTTTTGCTCATCCTCTTCTATACGTAAGATACGTGAATGTCCTTCGTTACTTTCTTCATTGATTAAATTGGTCTCAGATGGTAGTAAGGTGTGATTATCAATAGAACGAGGTCTCAAAGTAGGTGCAATGAGTTTTCTCATCAAATTACTTTTGAGAGCCATATCGGGTGCATATTTTCCTATCCAGTTTTTGGATTTTCCTGCATTCATTAAATGAGCCAATAAGTCATTAATAGCTACCACCTTTAAGTTTTCATCTAGTACCAAAACTCCTTCTTGCAACTGATTCATGACAGCTTGATTGTGTTGATTTCTGTGCATGAGTTGTGCTACTGAAGATTCTTCGTACTCCTTAAGACGACTAACCATGGTATTAAATGTAGAAGCAAGTGTTCCCAATTCATCACTTGATTTTATCTGTAATTGTTGGGAATAATCATAATTACCAACAGCCTGTAGCTTTTCTTTTAGGCGAATAAGAGGTCTAGTAATATAAATGGGGAAATATAAAATAAAACCAAATGTAAACCCAACACTCAATAGCCCTAAAGTCATAATCAATAGAGAATTATCATTAGCCATTTTTTGAGCCACAGCATTACGAGCCAATACAGCTTCTTTATTTAGTTTATAAATAGTTATGAGTTGGTTTTTAGTAAGTTGATAAGAAGGCTCTACCAAATTTGTGTACACGCTAGGTCTCAGCGTTTTATTATTTTGTGCTGTTTCGAAGTTCGAGATATATTCTGTATAATTTTCAGAAAGTTGATTTACTAATTTTGCTTCATTTTGCTCTGTAATATTGGCAGCTTGTAACTCAAAGTTACGTTGAAAATTAGTTTTAGCTTTTTTATAATCTGTTGTTATCTGAGAAGAATAATCAGAATTATATAACATAATTTGTTGTGCTTTTCTAGCCTCATCAATAGCATTTAGCATTTCTATTGTATAATCTATAGAAGCAAAATTATCGACCAAAATCCCCTCTGAGCTTTTATCTAGTTTGTACACAACATAGCCACCAACGGTTGCAAGTAGTGAAATCACTACAAACAATACTATCAGACCAGCAAAAAGTTTTGTGCGCAAAAGCATAAATAAAATAGATTAAATAAGCAACAATATATTTTTGTAAGTGTAAAGTAATTTTAGGTATAAAGAAAGGGTTGTTCTCTTTCTTGAATAATTTATATTCTATATAGTATCATCTCTTATGCCGAAATCTGATAAACTATAAAAACAGATATGAAAATGCTTTTAAGTGCGATTTAGCAGTGTTTTTTCTTTTTTTAGTAGATATGTAAGTACTTTGTTTTTTCAAAATGAAAATGGATTTTTTCATTTTGAAAAAACCTTATTCAATAAAAAAATTTTTATTGAATAAGAATTTCTAAAAATGCACTTTAAGAATGTAAAAGACAATATTTTATGTACCTTTGTTAAACAAAAAGAAGGGTTGTGTAATTGCTTAGTTGAAGAAGAGTCGATTTACATACCATATTGCTGAGTATCTATACAAATAGTTACAGGACCATCATTGAGTAAGTTTATTTTCATATCTGCTCCAAATTTCCCTGTTTGTATAGGTTTTTCTAATTTTTCTTCTAATGCTTTTATCATCTGTTCATATAATGGGATTGCAATAGAAGGAGGCGCAGAATCAGTAAAGGAAGGACGATTTCCTTTTTTTACATTGGCGTATAGAGTAAACTGACTGACTAACAAAATATCAGCATCTAAATCTTTTACCGAAAAATTCATTTTGTCATCTTGGTCAGAAAAAATGCGTAACCCAACTATTTTTTTACTCAACCATTCGATTGTTTTGGAGGTGTCAGTGGTAGCAATACCTAAAAATATAAGTAAACCATTTTTTATTTCTCCGATTTGCTGATCTTCTACCACAACAGAAGCTTGTGTGACTCGCTGAATGAGTGCTATCATATCAAATTAATAGTTGTTTTTGATGTAAGTTTGAATGAATTGATTTTGGATCAAAAAAATATTTATTTTTATAAAAATCTTTTTGATTTGACTTTTAACTCAAAAAGGAAGAGTTTTATCGAAAACCTATTTGAAAATAAATTGTTTTAGCTTAGTAAGTTATGACCATTTTTTGTAATCTATTATTTTTTTATCTAAAAAAACATATCTCAATGGCAAAACTCAATCAATTAGAATCAATCAAAACTGAATTGCAAACATTGCGCTCACAGGAACAAAAATTAGCTCATTTTATGCAGATTGAGGAGCAAGGAGGCGAAATTACCTACATGCAGCCTAGTCTTATGGGAAATGGAGAGTATGGAACTCAAATTCGTTTTTACATTCGTGTAGATGAACTCTATTATTCAGCTCTGATTACACTTACAGATGCCAAAAATGTCCAAAAAGTACTCAAAAAAGTATGCAGAAAAGGATTTAAGTTTTTGGAAAAAAATGAAGATGACTTACGAGTAGATTTTTTAGATATCAAACATCCAGATGAACTTCTGGCAGTACATAAAAGAACACTAGAAGAAGTGTGTAAAGAAAATAATAAGTGGAAATAATTTTTTATTTTCTATAAACTTGAGACACCATAAATTATACTTTGTAGTTTATGGTGTTTTTTATGGATATTCTTCTAGTAAAAAATAAAACCTTGCAGCAATGCAGAACAAAATATCGTTTTGTATAATGAAAATCAATTTCGAATCTATACTTCTACATCTTCTTTCAATATGCGTTATTTACTTCTACTTTGCTTCCTGTTTTTTTCTGGTTTTTCGTATGCAATTCTTCCTAGTGAAAGTACAGACACAAGTATTCCGACAGCTAAAGAAGAAACAAAATCTAAAAAAGAGATTAAAAAACAGCAGAAAATAGACCGAAAAGCAGACAAAAAGGAAAAAAGACAACTCAAAAAGCAAACGCAAAAATTAAAATGGCAATTACTAAAAAATGCCTTTAAGGCTCAAAAAGCAAATAAAAAACTTAACACACAGAATAAGAAAGACAAAAAAGATAGAAAGCCTGTTTATAAAGCTTCTCGGCTTTCAGCTTTATTTGGAATATTAGGAAATATTTTTTTTGGAATTGCTGTTGGAATTTCAGGAATATTCTTTATTGGAGCTTTGTTGGCTGCTCCTTTCGGAATAACAGCTTTGATATTTGCAGTTAAATCTTTACGTTTCATTAGCGCAAATCCGAAAGAAGAAAATGATAGTTATAATAGAACTTGGTCGATAATTCTTACCATAGTAGGAATGTATTTTGCAATTCCTATTACATCTATTTTCATAATTTCACTTTTAATGCCTTTTCTTTTTGTTGCATAACCTACAAGATTACAAGTGGTATAGCCAAAGCGAAATTTGTAATAGCATTTTTTTACAAAACAATAATCAATTTTGCCAAAAATTAAGACGCTAAGAGTATTGACTGTTTGTAGAAAGTCGTAATTTTGTGGATTATGATTTTTAATAGAATTGAATAGATAAAGTTATGAAATACAAATTGTATCGCTTTCCATTTTTTATGATTTTGAGTTTAGTTGTAATAACTTTTACTTTACAAAGTTGTGGTGAGGAAGAAGTGAGCGATGAAGAAAAAGCAAAAGATACATTAATCGCCACTTTTGAGAATATTAGAAGAATCTATAGTGAAGAAGGATTGCTCAAAATGAAAATTGAAGCTCCCTTAGAATATATTTATCAAAATCAAGATGTTTATTATCCCAAGAATTTCAGAATTAGTATGTATAATCCGAATGGTGACATTACGACTACACTTACAGCAGACTCGGGACGTTTAGAACAGATTAGTAAATTATACCATGCTTATGGAAATGTAGAAGTGATTAATCACGAGCAAGAACAAAAAGTAAATACACCAGAACTGCATTGGAATGATTTTAAGAGAGAAATTTATACAGAAAAAGAAATTGCTATCAAAACACCAACAGAAATACTTTATGGCATTGGAATGACTTCAAATGCAGATTTTAGTAAGTATAAAGTTTGGAAACCAACAGGAAACTTTGTTTATAAAGAAAGAACAGAAGGCTTTGAAAAACCTGATAGTACAGATATGATAAACAAAAAAAGCTCTCCAAATTCACTCTTTCAAGAAACAGCTCCCAAAAAATAACTGTATTTGTAGTGTAGCCTTTAGGCTGCAAAAAAAACGTACTGTACCTTTCAAGGTACGAAAATCTATAAAATTAACACTACCTTTGCCAAAATTTTTATTTTATAAATTTAGTCAATGAAATTACTTGAACATATTTTATTAGCCTTTTGTGTTGCTTCTTTAGCTATTGGTGTGCATCAGCTTTATTATTACGAAGTGCAAGAAGTCTATTGGATTTTGAGTCTTTCTGTATTCTTATTTTTGATTTATACGTGGGTAAAATCAAAAAATACTGAAAAAGAAAAAGAACAAATAGAAGAGAAGAAAAAACAAGACAACAAAAATAACAGTAAAACACAAAAACAATATATAGACAAAGAAAGCTCTAACTACACACCACCCAAAAAGAAACGCAAAAAAAGAAACTGAAAGAAATTGTGAATGATAAATTGTGAGTTGTGAATGAATTAAAATTCATATCTAGAAAACTTACCACCAACCATTCACACTTCATCATTCACAA
>DAIUBX010000118.1:0-8022 GCA_036846465.1 Bernardetia sp. | reverse complement strand
GTTGGAAGGATAACTAAAGCCGTTTCTTGTAATTGATTTTCTTCTTTTAATTTCAATAAAAAAGCAATGGTTTGAAGTGTTTTTCCTAATCCCATATCATCTGCTAGAATTGAACCTAAGCCTAATTTTGCATTTTGGTACAACCATTCATAGCCTTTTTGTTGGTAAGGACGTAAAGTAGCTTTCAAGTTTTGAGGAATTTCTATTTCTGGAGTTTGTTTAAGTTGGTTTAAAAGAATGCGTACTTTTTCACTCAATTCTACTTTTGTTCCTTGATATTCTTCTGTAAGTGCAGTTTGTAAAAGCTCTGCATTTGATAATTTCTTCTTTTTCTTCTTTAATTGTTCTACGATTAATGCAATTTCTTTTTCATCTAACAAAACATATTGGTCTTTGAATCGCCACAAACCTGCCTTTTGAGCAATCATTTTTTCAAAATCGGCTGCCGAAATTTTGTCTTCTCCCATCGCCACTTCCCAATCAAAATCCCAAACACTTCCCAACTTTAAAAAGGATTCTTCTTTTTTGTTTTTTGAGTTTAAGGTTGCTTTTAGTTTTGGACGAACAATTTTTTCTAGTCTTTTTGGCAATAATATTTTTATTCCCAAAATTTGTAAGATTGGAAAAATATCTATCAAAATTTTGCTTAATCGTGTTGCTTCTATTTCTTTTGAAATTTGTCCTTGCTCTTCAATAATTTCTTTTATTTCTCCCAAAAAATCAGACAAAATCTGTAAATCTTGCACAATCGGAAGACGTACATCTTCGAAAGAATCATCTTCAAAAATTATGGAAAGTGGAATATGAGGCGTTTCGTTTTCGTTGTGCTTGTTTTGAAGTTCTGTATCTTCAATCAAAATTTCTAAGCTGAATGTTTCGTCTGCTTCTTCATAACCGTCGTTTATACTTTCTTCATCAGCTTCTATTTCTTCAAAATTTTCTTTAATAGACAAAATAGGAACATATTTTCGTTCAGAAAGTAAAAATTTTCCAAGCCAAGCACGAACCAAATGAGGCATATCTTTTTCTTGATACCCTGTAAAATTGGCTGCCAAATTCATAAAAAATATTCCTTCCATTTTTATATTTAAAGTAGAAATATTCTTTTTATAACGAGTAGTTCGCCAAGATTCTTCTATATAAAAATGTAAAATCATTCCCAAAATAGTTAGGGTAGATTCTAATTGAGAGGAATAATGAGGTTCTATTTTTGTTTTTTCGTCTTCGCTTTCTTTTTTTGTGCTTTTCGTTTTTTTGTTTGATTGCGGTTTTAAACCCAAATTAACTGTTCTGATGTCAAGTGTTTCCGAAATTTGAGTTAGAATTTCTTTGACATTTGCATTCAAAACAGCAGGTTGCCAACGAATAAAAACCTCACTTTTATCATTGCTAAAAATAGTCGGAACAATCGCACCACGTTCTAAAAGTGCAAGGGCAAACTGATGAATTTTGAACAAAACCTGTACTTGTTCAGATAATCTTTTTATTTCCGTTGTGGGAAGTGTATAAAATAAATCCAATAAAAACCCAAAGCCATTATCAATTTTTGTCTTTGTTAGTGTTCGTTTTACTTTTGTTACCTTAAATGTATTTCGAAGTTTGTAGGAAGAATCAAAAGTAAATTCAAAGCGTTCTATTTCATAATAATTTTTATCGTCTTTTTTATTTTTGCTTGTATTTGTTATATTTCTATTATAAACAAAGTCTTCTTTGTCTTCTTCTCGTTCTTCTTGAGTTTCATAATCTTTCCAATATTCCTCTATCGTTTTTGGTAATTTTTGATAGGTGGTTTGAAGAATACTTTTAAAATCTTCTTTTTCAAAAAAGGGAGGGTTTGATGAAAGAAGTTGTAATAAAGTCTGTTCAAGATTTGGAATTTGAGCAAAGGAAATGTCTAATTTTTCTATCTCTTTTGGCTCTGGAAGTTGTTTTATTTCGTCTAAAAGCTGCCACTTTTCTTCCCATTTTGGCATCGAAGCCATTTTTTGTTTTTGAGCATTTTGTTCGATATAAGAAAGCAAATCAAAATCGTGCAACAGAAAAATCAAAAACGGATTGGCATCAATTTCTTCTGAAAACGAATAAATCAAGGCTGCAATATGCTTACAAGGCATCGCATAATCTGGACACGAACAACCAGCCTTAAAATCTCGCCAACGTTTTGGAAAAAGATGTATGTCTTCTTCTTCTAATAATTCAAAAAGTTGTTGTGGTAATTGCCTTTGTGTGAGCTGCTGCCAGAGTTCAGGCTTTTTTTGAAGGAGATTTAAAATTATCTTTTTATCATTCTCTTCAAAGGCTTTCATTTCTACATAGGTAGAATAAGGTGTAGCTCGGCTTCCTTTTATTTTTGCTTCAATGGCTGTTCCTCTAATTACTTTTTTTGTGATTGAGCCGTTTCTTGCGTAGGTTTTTCCTCTTGTGAGCCGTCCTGTGTCGTCTATATCTGTGAAGGCTTCTAGCCATTTTTGTCCCCACCATGTTTTTCCGAATCCTCTTGCCATTTTATACTTTCTTTATTTGATAGAATAACTGATGTTACGCAGGTTAGTATTCTGTGTGCCACAGAACACGGATTTAATGAAATAAAACGCACCTTAAAAGGTACGGTACATTTTTACTCACGCTAAAGCGTAAGCTACATTGGAGTTATAAAATTATCAAAAATATTGCTCATACGCTTTAATTTTTTCTTCTAATCGTTTGGCTAGATATGGGTTTGCTTTTCCTAGTTTTTCTAAAATAAATTTGGCTTCGTTGTGGTAGTTCTTTCTTTTTTCAGTGTTCCAATAATGAGGAGGTTCTTTGAGATTTACAATTCGGTCAGCGAGTTTGACAAACTGAACTTCTTTTGGTTCTCTTAAAAGTTTTTCTAAACTGTCCTTCATTTGTTCTTCTTTTGGCAACGATTCATCTTTTGTCATTGCCCAAACTCCATTTTTTACGTCTTTTCCAAATTCTTTTTCTATTTCTTCTAGAGTAACCAAAGTATCTTCGACAGTATCGTGAAGAATGGCAACCAAAACAACCAAATCTTGATTTAAAGTTTCATTTTTTGTTTCTTGAAAAGCAATCAGAGTTTCTGTCATGACTTCGCTAATATGTAGAAAATAAGGAAGTTCTGAAGCAGGCATTTTTTGCTCATTATGTGCCTTAGAAGCAAAATATAAGGCTTTTCTGTATAAATCTGCGTTTGATTTTTGATTGTTCATAAAATTTTATTCAAACTAACTAATTGTATTTACTTCTGACTTCTTACATCCAACTTTTGACTTTATAATTTGACGCTCATTACCAAAATATCATCAGTTTGTTTTTTTGTTTTTTTCCATCTAATAAGTTCTTTACTGAATGCTGAATACTGTTCGACGGCAGAAAGTGCACTTATTTTTTCTAAAAACTGTCTAAAGAAACGAGTATAGTATTTTCTTTCAGTTATATTATCTCCTCCAAATTGGTCTTGAAAACCATCAGAAGCCAAAAATAAATTATCTCCTTTTTCGTATCTAAAGATATTTATTTTATACTCTTTCTTTTTCTTCTTTGAAACAAATGAACCTCCAATAGCAAATGAACTTCCTTTTATCGTTTCAATTTTCCCATTTCTGACAATATATAAAGGCATTTTTGCACCTGCATAATAAATCAGTCGTTCTTCTTCGTCAATGGCACAAATTCCGATGTCCATTCCATCATTTCGACGGCTTTTTGTGGTGTGCATTTCTTCCAAATGAAAGGTATGACGAACACGCTCATCTAGTTTTTCCAAAATCTCATCAGGTTGCCATGTTCCTCCTTCTGCAATAATTTGATTCAGAAGATTTACTCCCATAATTGTCATCAATGCCCCTGGTACGCCGTGTCCTGTACAATCTGCAAGCGCAATCATTTTGAGTTTGTTAGGCATATTTTGATGTAATTCGTCATCAAAATCTTCTTTATGAAGTGTTTCAAACCAATAAAAATCTCCACTTACAATATCTCTAGGGCGATAAAAAACACTCGCTTCATCAAAATTATCTGTCAAAATTCTAGGTCTTGGCAAAAGTCCTTCTTGTATGCGTTGTGCATAACGAATACTTTGCATCGTTTTGGTATTTGCATTTCGGATTTTTGAATACGAAGAGGCATTATCTAATGCAATGGCCGTATAAGAAGCCAACGTTTTCATAATTTCAAGGTGCTGACTTGTATAGGCATTTTTCTCAAAACTTTGGACTGATACAACACCCAAGATACGCTCTCCCAACAATAAAGGAATAGCAATTACTGACTTTGGAGCTTCTCCTACTACAATTTCTATATTAGGTAAATATTGTTTTATTTCATTTTCAGCATCATTGATAAATAGGTTCTCTTTGTTTCTGATGACATAAGCAGATAAGTTATTCGGATTATTAGCATCAACTTTTTGTTCTGGAAGCAAAACTTCATTTTCTATATTGTAGGCATAGACAATTTGTTCTTTATCTGGATAATACAAATCTACTCCAAAAAATGCCGAATCCATAAGCTCGTGTACGTATCGATAAAGTACAGCAAAAATGGCATCGTAGTCTAAAGAAGCCGTTATTTCTTGTCCTATCGAACTCAAAATAGAAACGGTTCTGTATGAATTTTCTAAGGCTTCTGCTTTTTCATTGAGTTCGGAAGTGCGTTCTTCTACTTTTGATTCTAATTGTTCGTTGGCTTCCATTTGCGTTTCCATCATGGAACGTTGTGCATCATCTTTTTCGTTTCTAATTTCTCGTATTCTAATTCCGATTGCAAAAGAAAGCAAAATTACTTGAAGGGCAGCTCCCACCTGTACGCTGTATTCAGTAAAGACATTTAGAGGAAGAAAAGAACTTGTCTTTAAGGCAAAAATAATATAACCTAAAATATAAACCGAAAAACCACTCATAAAAAACCAAGCTGATATATCCCCTCTCAGAATAGCACTTGTTCCTGTTATTAAAAGAACAATTGCAGTTGCTGCAGCCGAAAGATTAGATAAATAAATGGCTAATTGATAAGGAAGAAGAATCGTAAAAATGAAAAAGGCTAATTGTACAAAGCCAAAAACACGAAGAGTTTTATCAAATTTTTCTAAGAATGTACGAGTATTCAAAAATCTTCTACAAAACAAAACCAGCCAAAAATCTAAAAATGTAAGGCACATCGGTAAGGCTTTTTGCTGTAAAAATGGAAAATTTCCCCATAGATATTCATACGCATGTCCATTGAGGTTTCCAATCACTAGAAGCGAACACGCCATAGCAATTACATAATAGAGATAACTATTTCCTTTTCCTAAATTGAAATACAAAAACAGATTATTAATAAGAATAAAAATAATTATTCCATAAATAATTCCGAAAATAAATTGAAATTGATGATTATATTGTTCGAAAGCTAAAGGAGTCCAGACACGCATCGGAAACTGCATCAAACTTGCTCTAGAAGCAATTTTAAAATAAAATACTTGTTTCTCTTGCGCTTTTAATTGAAAAGGAAATAAAAAATAACGGTTCTGAACAGGACGCTGTGAAAACTCAAAGGCATCTCCAGTAACTACACTTGTATATTTGCCTTCTTCCTTCTGGAAAAATGTAATTGAGTCTAAAAGAGGGGCAGATATTTCAAATAAAAATTCATTTTGTTCCTTATTTTGATTTTCTAACTCTATACGCACCCAAAAAGCAGACTCACTAAAACCAAAATTAGGATTATATCCTTCATATACTTTGAAATTAGACAAAAAACTTTCTTCTGAAATCTGGTCAAATGTCTTGTTATGATTTATATCTTCAAAAATACCAATACGATTGCCTTCTAATCGCAAATCTTTTTCTGCCTGTTTGAGCAAAGCTGTTTCAAGAGTAGAAGTTGATTGTTGAGCATACGCAGAAAAGTCTCCAAAAATAGCAGAAAAAACTACAATAAGGAGTGATAATAAAAGGGAAAGTATTTTTTTTGTATGCGTAATAATAAGCAAATTAGGAAATAATTACAGATAAAAGTGTATTTGAGCGATTCGTGTATTAGCCTTATAACGAAGCAATTTAACTAAAACTGTTTAAAATTGCTAAAAATAATTTTTACTACTCCCATTTTTCGATAAACATAACTTTTTTGAGCAAAATTTGAGTAAAAAAGAGTACTATAACCAAATAAGAACAGACTGATAAGTGTTGAATCTGCTTTAATATAGTTATTTATTCTATTTTTTAGCTGTTTTTTTTTTTTTTTTGGCAATACAAACGATATAGTTGTATATTAGCCTTACTAATTTAGAATTTGAAATAATAAGTAAGTTTGATATTATTTGAATTTTACCTATTTTAGTTGTGTTCTTCAGTTTCTATCTAATTTTTTAAGTGAGCCATTTTTTAGTTTTTATTAGTCTTTATAATAAGGAAAACCACTTTATCATATCCAAAATCCGAATTTTATGAGCAGATACAACACCCGTGAAGGCAAAACATTTATTGCAGTAGTGATTATTCTTTCTTTACTCTTGGTAGCAGGCGCAATTTGGGCGACCACTGCCTTTCGTAGCTCTAGCCGAGAAACATTAGAAGCCTTATACAAAGATTTTAATAGATTAGAACAAGCCTATTCAAATGAAATTAAAAACATTGATAATGAGCTGATTCCTTATCAAAATGCAGATTCGTTGCGTCAAGTTTTGCTGCGTACTAGAAACGACATCAAAAATGAAAAAACGGTAATCAGTGAAACACCTAACGATGCTTTAGAAAGAATAAGTGAGTTGCAACAGAAAAAATTAGACTATTCAGAACGTTTAGGACAAGTTTATTCTGGAAAAGATGAATATGCCATTGGTGAAATTTCTCAATTAAAAGAAGAATTGAAGAAAAACCGTGAGCGTATTGAAGCTCTTTTAAAAGAAATTCAATCCTATAAAAACCAGTTAGCGAGTATGACCAAAAAATACAAACTTTCTGCTGCCGAAGTTGCAAAATACAAAGCTGAAAAAGATAAATTAGACAAACTTTTGAATGAACAACAAACTTCATTGGCACAACTTGAACAAATTGGAGAAGACCGTACAAAGCTTAGAGAATTACTTACTCAAAGCGAAGAGCTGATTCAAAATCAAAAAGAAGAAATCGAACGCTTGAAAGGACTTACTCGTAAGGCGTATAACTTTACAGCTCAATATGATTTCCAAAACAGACGTGTTATTCTTGATGAAACAGGAAAACACAAAGGCAAAATTGGTAAAGAAGTTCATTTAGAATTTGAAGTGGGCGAAGGACTTTTTGAAGGAAATGCACAAGAACGCATCGTTTATTTGACTCTTTACAGAAATGGAAAACCATATAAAGTGGTAAAGAGACCAATTCCTGTTTTGGAAAATGGACGTACACAAGCTCAAATATTTGTAGATAAAAACTTAGAAGACGGAGATTATTATTTTGATATTACTTACAAAGAAGCATCTATAATGGACAAATATAAATTCAGAATTAGATAATTTTTGGAGTGGTAAGTTGTAAGTGATAAATTATAAGTGAACTACTTTAAAATAATGAAACCACCTTTATTTTTTGATAAAGGTGGTTTTTTGTAGAATTATAATTTGAAAGGTTATTCCAAAAAATCAATACCTCAATCCCTTTTTTACTAAAATCTGATATTCCTCATTCTTTTTGAGAAATGCTTCCACAAATGGACACGTAGGATAAACTATCCAACCCTCCTCTTTTATATAATCCAAAACTGCTTTGATGAGTTTTGAGCCAATTCCTTTTCCTTCTAACCCTTGAGGAACTTCTGTATGAGTCAAGAAAATTTCATTCTGAGTATTCAAAATATACTCAATAAATGCAGTTTTTCCTTCTATATTCCATTCAAAACGTTTGTTATCTCCATTTTGATAGATGGCTTCTTTATGTATTTGTTTCATGTTTTTTTAGTTTTTGATACAAGATTTTGAGCTACGCTAAAGTACTACTCATCAGCTAAAAATAATACTTTTTATTAAAGTTTCTTTTGTTATTAGATTGATTTATC
>DAIUBX010000117.1:0-8035 GCA_036846465.1 Bernardetia sp. | reverse complement strand
GTTTTACTATCTCATCTTTTGATAAATGAGTTTTGTAAGTCAATTTTTCATAAGGTAAATACTTCATATTTTTTTATCGTTTAATTGTTTTTCTACTTCAAAAAGATTCTCAAAAAAACGTTTTGATTTATTAGCTTCATATCTAAAAGCAAAAGTAGGCATCAAAAGACCAAAAAGAAACATAAAAAAAGGAATAAAAACAGCAAAATTAAATTCGTTATTTCCATCAATAAAAAATAAAGAACTTAAAACAGCTATACTGACAAGACCTACCACACTTAACCAAATCCCCATAAAAACAAGTACAAAAATATGAAGTCGCATTTTTAGAGTAATAGTAGAACTTTGGTCGCTTTCTTTTTGAATACTTCCAGTAATTTGAGGAAGAAAAGAATTTCTGTTATCAATAATTCTATTGATTAAGAATCCACTTTCTTCAATCGTTCCTTCGTAAGCTAAATGGTTTTTATTTGCAAAAATCCCAGTCCAACGTATCATTTTTTTAGGTTCTGTTACTTCATTTAGTCGTTTTAGAATTTCTTCTTTTGATAAACGAGTTTTATAAGTCAAGTTTTCGTAGGGTAGAAAATTCATAACGTTACAATTTATAGGATTAGTTAAAATTCTTTTCTAAAAATAAATCGTTTTTTGATAAGGAACAAAAATTCCTCATTATTTTTATACCTTTATTGCTTTAAAAATCAAAATCGTATTTGTCAATTTTATATCAGAAAACCAAACACATGAAACAATTAATAGAATGCGTTCCTAATTTTTCGGAAGGTCGCAATATGGACATTATCAATCAAATTACGAAAGAAATTGAAAGCGTTGAAGGCGTTTCTCTTTTAGATGTCGATCCAGGAAAAGCAACAAACAGAACTGTCGTAACTTTTGTAGGCGAACCCGAACCCGTTTTGGAGGCTGCTTTTTTGGCTATGGAAAAGGCGAAAGAACTCATCGACATGAGCAAACACACAGGTGAACACCCTCGTTTTGGTGCGACAGATGTTTGTCCACTTATTCCGATTGCTAATATTTCGATGGAAGAAACGGCAAAATTAGCTCATAAATTAGCTAAACGAGTAGGCGAAGAATTAGATTATCCTGTTTATATGTATGAAGCTGCTGCCACAAAACCAGCTCGTAAAAATCTAGCTTTTGTAAGACAAGGAGAATATGAAGGTTTAAAAGAACGCATCAAAACTGAAACTCCAGACTATGGAAAAGCCGAATTTCGTCCAAAAACAGGAGCAACAGCAATAAGCGCAAGAGATTTTTTGATTGCCGTTAATTTTAACCTAAATACAACTTCTTCAAGACGTGCAAATTCAGTTGCCTTTGATGTGCGTGAAGCAGGACGAGTAATCAGAGAAGGAAATCCATTGACAGGAAAAGTAAAAGAAGATAAAACTGGCGAACCTTTACGTGAAGAAGGAAAATGTAAAGGCACAAAGGCAATAGGTTGGTTTATTGAAGAATACGGAATTGCACAAGTTTCGATGAATATTACTGATGTAAACGCAACTCCTTTGCATATTGCTTTCGAAGAGAGTCGAAAAAGTGCAGAATCTCGTGGAATGCGTGTAACAGGGACAGAAATAGTGGGTTTACTTCCTCTCAAAATGATGACTTCGGCAGGTAGATATTTTTTAGAACAACAAGAACGTTCGACAGGAGTTTCTGAGGCAGAACTCATAAAAATAGCCATTAAATCAATGGGATTAGATGATTTAAAGCCTTTTAATCCACAAGAAAAAATTATTGAATACAAAATTGCTGATACAAGTAATACGCCATTACTTCAAAAAAACTTAACTGAATTTGCAGAAGAAACAGCTTCTGAATCTCCAGCACCGGGGGGAGGTTCGATTTCGGCTTATGTGGGAAGTTTGGGAGCTGCACTTGGAACGATGGTAGCCAATCTTTCTTCACACAAAAGAGGTTGGGACGAACGTTGGAAAGAGTTTTCAGATTTAGCAGAAGAAGGACAAGTTTATAAAAACCAACTTTTAGCTTTAGTTGATGAAGACACACACGCTTTCAATGCTATTATGGATGCTTCTAGTTTACCAAAAGAAACTGAAACGGATATCACTGCAAGAAAAAAAGCCATTTCTGATGCCACAAAAAATGCAATTGAAGTTCCTTTGAGAGTAATGGAAATTTGCGCTTCTATGTTTGGTTGGCTGGAAAAATTAGCTAAAACAGGCAATCCAAATTCGGCTTCTGACACAGGTGTAGGCGCAATTTGTGTACGTGCTGCATTGCGTGGCGCATATCTAAATGTTAAAATTAATATCGCTTCTTTTGATGATAAAACATTTATTGAAGAAACATTGAAGAAAGCCGAGAAATATGATAAACTGGTAAAAAAAGGCGAAAAAATCGTTTTAGAACTTGTTGAAAAGGCTATTAGCGAAATGTAAAATTATATATAAAATCGAACTGTTTCCTTTTTGGGAAACGGTTCGATTTTATTAAAAAACGTTTTTTGTTTTTATTGCGTTTAGTATAAAAGTAAAATAATTTTAATCTAAATAAATATAGCTATGAATAATAATTTAATTTCCCAAAATGATTCTTTTCTAAAATCAATACAACTTTTAGATGCCTATAATGAGTGGGTTTATTCACATAAAAAACGTATTTCTAGCTTTTTACCTGCTTTTTTTTCTGACATAAAAATTTATTTTTTAGGCAAAATAATATCATATTCAACTATAAGATTTATTTCTACAAGTCTTAATCAGGAAGTTGAAATAACAAATTTGAACTACAACATTTATAAAAAGAGAGAAAATGTACTTAGAGAAATTGTTGAAAATCATAAAAGAAATACTACCGAGTTAAAAAAACACGACTTATCAAATATGTCTTGGTCATTAAAAAGTATGCTTTCTAATTTTAATAAAATTTATTTACAAATAGAAAAATATGCAGACTTAATCAAAGAAAAATTAGATATATTTGATATTCAAGTTAATAAAGAAATTAATGATTTAATGAAAATAGAAGAATTTGATTTAGATAAACCTTATTTTTATGAAAGAAAAGTAGAAAATATAGTTTTCTTAGATACTGAAGAAAGTGCCGAAGAATTAGTACAATTACTCACTAAATAAAGAAAAATGCGATATATTTTAGACACAAATATTATTATTCATCTAGTAAGTAACACTAATTTAGGTAAAGATGTGATGAGTAAATATGATTTACTAAACCTTCAAAATCAAGTTTTTATATCTATAACAGCTCGTGGAGAAATACTTTCTATTGCATCTCAAAGAAATTGGGGAAGTAAAAAAATAAAGATTTTAACAGAATTTCTTGAAAGTTTTGTTGTATTGAATCTAAATGAATCTATTGTTCAAAAATACGTAGAAATGGACGCATACAGTCAAGGAAAAGACAAAAATAGAATTTATCCTCCAGATTTTTCAGCCAAAAATATGGGAAAGAATGACCTTTGGATTGCAGCAACAGCAGCCGTAACTTCCTCAACTTTACTCACAACAGATAAAGATTTTGACCATTTAGATACTGTTTTTATTTCTGTCATTAGAATTGATGTTGAAAATTATCGTTAAAAAAATTACAAAAAACAAAAATGCTTGCTCTCCAAACCCAAAATCTCAATAAAATATTCAATAAAGGAAAAAGCAATGAATTTGTTGCTTTGTCTGATATTTCATTGTCTATCAAAAAAGGAAGTTGTACGCTTTTGAAAGGCTCATCAGGTTCTGGAAAAACTACTTTGATTAGTATTTTGGCAGGACTTACAAAACCTACTTCTGGGAGTTATATTTGTTTGGAAGAGAATGTTTCGCATTGGTCAGAAAAGTTTTTGACACAATTTAGAAGAGAACATATCGGCATTGTTTTTCAACATTTCAATCTCATTCAAGGTCTTACTGTCGAACAAAATATTATTCTTCCTCTTCTTCCCTTAAATTATTCTTCCAAAAAAATGGAATTAATGAGTAAAGAAGCTGCTGCATTAGCGCAAATTTCTCATAAATTAAATCAAAAAATAGATATTCTTTCAGGTGGCGAACTCCAACGTACAGCCATTGCAAGAGCATTAATCCGAAAACCAGCCATTCTTTTTGCTGACGAACCTACTTCACATTTAGACAGAAAAAATGCAATAGAAGTTTTTGAGGTTTTTGAAAAACTAAAAGCAAACGGACAAACCATAATCCTAACTACACACGACGAATGGCTCAAAAATCATCCAATTATTGATAATGTAATTGAACTCAATGACGGAAAATTAGTAATGAATTATGAATTATAAATGGTGAATTATTAATTGTGAAATACAAAATCATTCATTCATCACTCATAATTAACAATTCACAATTTCATTCAGGTTTTCTTTTCATCATAAAAAGACCAGCCACCATCACAATCACAAAACCAATTGTTCCCATTTTAAAGAATTTATCTATCGCCATTACAGCAGGTGTGATTCGGTCATTTCTTTTTGAGGCTTCTAAAAGCAAACCACTTAGTTGTTCAGATTCTTCCATATGAGCTTCTGCGCCTTCTTTTAAAGCTGTATTATACGCATCAATTTCTATTTGATGCCTTTCTAATGCTTCAGGAACAGTTCTTAAAAACCCATACAAAAGTCCACAATATAAAATAATAGCTACAAAATTAGCCAAAAGACCAAAACTAATTGCTCTCCAGCCTTCTAAATAACCATTCAAAACCTTTCTTCTGTAACTAAAAAGTCCCCACACTAAAAGTCCAAAATAAATTGGCATAAACATAAATTCGTATTCTCTAAACGGATTTAATCCAAATGCATGAAGTGTTACGATAAGAAAAAGAACACCAACAGCCATTGTTGCAGCCGTCAGAAAAGCATATTTCCAAAAAGGATTTTTCATTTTTTATTATTCTATATAAAGTAATTCCTGTAGCTGACAGTTTCCAAGTGTCAGAAATAAAAGCAGTTGCAAAAATACATATCCTTTCTTTGGTTTCCTTATTTGAAACCGTATTTTTATATAATTTTTCAATTTGATAAATCAAATGGCTACATTAAAAAATGTCTTTATCAACTAATTTTGAAAATGCACAAAGATTTCATTATTTTACTAAAAATTTCCTTTTAAATCAATAAATAAAAAAATACTATGAGCGATTTTTTATATGATGAAGTGCCTTCAGTAGATTTGGCAGACTTTAGAGCAGGTGGAGAGCGCAAAGCCAAATTTGTACAAGAACTTGGCAAAGCGTGGGAAAATATCGGTTTTGTAGCCGTAAAAAATCACGGTTTGGCAGATAATGACAGAGATAAATTGTACAGTTCGGTACAAGAGTTTTTCCAGTTAGAAGAAGACACCAAGCGCAAATACGAAAACCTTGAACTTGCAGGTCAGCGTGGTTATATTAGTAAAGGAAGAGAAACGGCAAAGGGTTTCAAAACGCCTGATTTGAAAGAATTTTATCACGTCGGACAAATTTTTGAGGAAAAAGACAAAGCTACTGATTCGGCTTTAGAAGAATACCCAGATAATATTTTTCCAAAAGAAACGCCTGAATTTGAAAAATACACAACTCACGCTTATCAAACTTTAGAAAATTCGGGTAAAGAACTTTTACAAGCAGCAGCTTTGTATTTGGGTTTGGAAGAACATTATTTTGATAATAAAATTCATAATGGAAATAGTATTTTGAGAGCCATTCATTATTTCCCTATTGAAAATCCAGATGAATTAGCTCCTGATGCAGTTCGTGCAGCAGCTCATGGCGACATCAATTTGATTACCCTTTTGATGGGTGCAAGTGCTGACGGTTTGCAGGTTTTGCGTCGTGATGACAAATGGATTCCGATTACTGCACTTCCAGAGCAAGTGGTTGTAAATGTTGGCGATATGCTTTCTCGCTTGACAAACAACAAACTAAAGTCAACTATTCATAGAGTAGTCAATCCTCCTAGAGATAAAATGAATACTTCTCGTTATTCGATTCCATTTTTTATGCACCCACGTTCAGAAATGGATTTGACGTGTTTGGATAATTGTATTGATGCTCAAAATCCAAAACAATTTGAAGACATCACAGCAGGAGAGTTTTTGAATGAACGTTTGATAGAATTAGGTTTGAAAAAAGCGTAGTTATTTGGGGCGAGGGATTAGGAGCGAGAGAAGAGGGAATAGTCATAATTTTCGCTTTCTAACTTACGTATTTGAAAACACCATTCGTTCCTTTTTGGAATTGATGGTGTTTTTTTATGAGATTGTTTAGATAAAGTTCATTTTTGAATTTATTTTTATTGCGTATATTCCTCATATCAAAACTTATATACGCAATAAATAAATAAAATGATAAAAATTAGCAAAATAATACATAAAAATCAAGAACGCATTAAAGTTGATTTTCCTTACAATCAATCTATTGCCAATCAGATTAAAAAAATTAGTGATGCCAAATGGAGTCAAACACACAGAGCATGGCATATTCCGTACACAAAAGAAGCCTATAACTATCTCAAATCACTATTTCCTGATTTATATTTTCAAAAAGAAGAAAAAGAAATTAAAACAGAAAAGAAAGAAAAGAATCAGAATTTAAGTAAATCAGATACTTTATATCAAAAAAATGAAAATAATTTTTATCAAAAAGCTGAAAATAAAATCGCCAAAGATTCAAATAAAAACGTAGAAAATACAATTAAAAATCAGCCTATACTATTTTATAAAAGAGGTAAAATTTATGTAGAAGTGATAGGAAGAAATATCATTATTCGATTACCAAAAAATAAAACAGACAGTGCTTTTTTACAGGCTATGAAATACAGTCGCTGGGTAACGCATCAATTTTTTTGGCAAATTCCAAATTATGGAACAAACTTAGAAGTTATCAAAAATTATTTTGGAGATAAAATTTATAAACTTATTATTTATAAAGAAATTGAGATAAATGATAAAAAAGTACAGGTTCAAAAAATAGAACCAAATCAAGTAGTAGTCATAAAAACAACTACAAATCGCTTAAAAATTATTTTTGGATACATCAATGAGCTTTCTTCTTTTCTCAAAAAATATCCTTTTCATCATTGGAACACTCAAAATAAATACTGGACAATACCGTATTCTGAACAGATTTTGAAAGAAATTCAAGATAAAATCAAAGAACTCAATTTAGAATTTTTGTACGAAGAGGAGGAAAAAAAAGAAGGAGCAAGAAAGTTAACACCTTATGAAACAATCAATTACAAAGAATGTCCAAAGGAGTATAAAGATAAATTGAATGAACTTAGGTATGCCCAAAATACATTAAAAACGTACACTTCTCTTTTTGAAGAATTTATCAATTTTCATAACAAAAAAGACATTACCACATTAGGACAACTGGAAGCAATAGAGTTTATACGTTATTTGGTTTCAGAGCGAAAAATATCTATTTCCTATCAAAATCAAGCTATAAATGCGATTAAATTCTATTATGAGCGTGTTTTGGGAGGAAAAAGAATGACTATTTATTTAGACAGACCTCAAAAAGAACAGACTTTACCAACTGTTTTGAGCAAAGAAGAAGTACAATTAATTATAAGTAAAATTACAAATTTAAAGCATAAAACGATGATTATGCTGACGTATTCGGCTGGTTTAAGGGTTAGTGAAGTTATCCAACTCAAAATACAAGATATAGATTCTCAACGAAAGCAAATACGAGTAAAACAAAGCAAAGGTAAAAAAGACCGTTATACACTTCTTTCTGAAAAAATATTGATTTTATTAAGAAAATATTACATAAAATATAAACCTACTGAATGGCTTTTTGAAGGTCAAATAGAAGATGGAAAAATTACACAATATTCTGTTCGAAGTTTGCAAATGATTTTGAAACAAGCTGTCAACAAAACCAATATCAATAAAAAGGTAACAATGCACACGTTACGTCATTCTTTTGCTACGCATTTGTTAGAAAACGGTACAGATTTGCGTTATATTCAAGTATTATTAGGGCATCAAAGCAGCAAAACAACAGAGATTTACACTCATGTAACAACAAA
>DAIUBX010000116.1:0-8045 GCA_036846465.1 Bernardetia sp. | reverse complement strand
AAAAGGAGGAGAGCTACACATCATGAGAGCATGTAAGACAAAAGCCTCATTTTCTACCACTTCAATAAATGTTTCTGTATCGCCTTTTTCTAAAGCCGTAATGAGTTTTTTTAGATTAGAATGAGCGAGTTGGTAGCGAGTTTCTGCAAAAGGATTATTTTCCATGAGGGCATGACCTGCACGACTAGAAACACTTTTTTCTTCTGCCGAAACAATCAAAATCGTATCTTGATAATTTTGAAAAATATCATGAATTGGTAAAGAATACGGACTTGCCCAAAGGTCAGACGCATTTTTTATAGTTTCTGTTTGTCCCCACGTAGTGATTGGAATGGTTGAATAAACCGAACGAGCAGCACTTCCAGAACCCAAACGAGCTAAATAAGAGGCTTTTTGATAAAATTCTTCTTCGTTTTGAAGTGTATTTAAAAGATTTTTTTCCAAATCACACAAACATAACGCTAAAGCTGCCATACTAGAAGCCGATGACGCAATTCCAGCCGAATGAGGAAAAGAATTTTGAGAATAAATTTTGAGATGAACAAATCCTAAAAATGGTTGAGTAGGCAAAAGACTTTCTAAAAACTTACGTATTTTTTTTTCAAATTTTTCGTTTTTCTGATTTTCAAACCAAAATTCTAACGAAATCGTTGAAGTTGATTCGCCTTCTTTTTTGGTCTGATAATTAGTTTCATAAATGAGTTTTGTTTCTGTAAAAGCATTCGTAAGTGTAAAACTTAGAGAAGGATTGTTGGGAAGTTGTATGCCATGTTTGCCCCAATACTTTATGAGAGCGATATTTGAAGGACTTTTATGAGTGATTGTTCCTTTTTTTTCTTCTTTTGCTAAAGCTAAAAGAGAAGTTTCCTTAAAAAAATCGTTGTCTGTTACAGAAAAATTCATAAAATAGTTATAAGTGGTAAATTATAAGTGATAAATGGAAATAAAATACCCTCTAATTCCATTGTCCTTTAAAAATCTATAAATCAAAAGCACAAAGTTAATTATCAAAATGGATAAATACTTTTTTTAATGAAATGTTTTGAGAAATTTTATGCAGTACAATTTATGAAAAACTAAAAAACAAGTTTAAAAATAGAATGTTGATAAGATTGAACTATACAACCTAGCTCAGTTTCTACTATACCCTACTATTTTTTTATAGGGTTGGATTGGTTAAGGATTTAGCTACGCTGACTTACAGTTGTAGGATTAATAGGATTGAAAATACAGATAAATACAAAATATTATCAAAATAATTTAATTATAATTTAAAAAATCCGTGTTTCATCTGTCTAATCAGTAAAATCTGTGTGCTATAAAAAAGTAGGGTATGGCACTCAGTTTCTTAATTTTGGTCTTTATGTTCTTTTTATAAGGTTTTGCGTATATTTCCGTTATAAAACTATAAAATTCTGAAAAGTTAAATCAGAGTTAAGATAAAATTATCATTACTATCTATCAAAATTTATGAACTATTTTTTTTGCAATCAAAACCATTTTGTTAGTTCAAGATTGTTTTTTATATTGTTTTTAGTAACTTTTTATTCGTTTAGCTCATTTGTTTCTGCCCAAACAGAAGACCAAAATGAAGTAAGCGAGAATGAAATAAGTGTTATGGAATTTGTCTTTGAGAAAGCCAAATCACCTACACTTAAAGAAGATTATTTTCCTAAAGAAGCATTAGAAATTTTGTCCAAATATGAGTCAGTAACTTCTTACAAACTAAAATATGATGTGGAAATTGCACTTAATTCTGGAAAGGAAGATAATTATACCATTACATTTATTTCAAAAGAAGTAAGTGGAGGAATGTATCGAAATTTTTCGATAGCTGATTATTTATTACCTGAACAAATCAGTTTTGATGTAATTTGGGGACATAAAGAGAAAAAAGGAAAAACAGATAGTGAAACCATAAAAAAAGAATTTATAAAAGTAGAGTTTGATGTTAATCATAAAATAAGTGTCGATGTTTCTTTTCCTTTGACAGAAGAGTTTCGTCCTATTTTGATAGAAAATATAGTTTTTCATTATGGAAGTTTACAAGAAAAAGGACTTTCTTCTCGTGTAAAATTGATTGATGAGTATTATAACGAATCACAGAAAATAGACGGTTTTTTGAGTGATTTGAAAGGAATTCAAAAAGATAAAGGAGTTGAGCCAAATTCTAAAAAAGAACAAGAAGCAAAACAAAAATTACAGCCTATTGAAACTGCCATTCGCAAACTAGATGAATATGCAGGAGAACTTATCACAGATGAAGAAGACCCTATAAAACTGCGTCAGCAACTTAGCAAACTCAAAACGTCGTATAACCAAACTCGTTCGATGCTTTTTGCTACCAATGCAGAATCTGAAAAGCTTTGTCAAGATGAATATCAGAAAGGAAAAAAGTTTTTGGAAGACGGAAAAGCAAATTCGGCTCAACTTGCTTTTAGTTCTGTTTTACGCAACTGCCCTATGCACGTTCCTTCATTGATTCTTAGAGCGCAATTATTTTATCAAGAGGGAAATTTTGATAATGCTCGTCAAGATCTTTCACATCTTCCAAAGGGCGAAGAATTGACTTCTGTACTAGAGTCAGAACGTGATTTGCAAACAGCCATAGAAAGTGTTTATTTTGATTTGTTTGCCTTCTTTATCAGAAAAGGGGATTATGCTTCCAAAAATTTAGAGTTTGATGAGGCTTTTAATTTTTTCTCTCAAGCAAAAGAAATCTGTGAGCAAAATCCATTTTTACCAAACTGTACGGAGCAGTTAGCACCACGACTTACTAAGGCTAAAAATAATCAATTAGAGTATCTGGATGCACAAATTAGAAATGCTTTGTATGAAAATAATTTGTCGGAAGCTGTCGGTTTTGTAGTAAAATCAAGATTAGTTGTAGGAACAGAAAAAGAATTAGAGGGTGAATTGAAAAAACATACTGAGCTTTTGACAGAGAAATTAGAAAAACGTACTAACGATGCACTAATTATTCAAAATTGGGAAGAAGCACTAGAAGCTCTTGAATTGAATGTAGGTCTGAAAACAGGATTGACTTATGCTGATTCTAGTCTATTTTGGAAAGAAGTAGGACAAAAACTTCAAACGCAAGAAGAAAAAGATGTATTGATTTATGCAACTGCTCGTTATTCTCAACTCAATTTATCACTTACAAATTCGCTTTTAAAGCGTCTTACTCAAACCTCAATTTCTAAAAATGAGTGGGAACAGCTTGGACAAGACATTGGGAAAAAAGACTATTACCTCCAACCAACTGCCAATCCAGAAGAAATTATTACAAAATATGTTTTATTAGACCCAGCACTTAATAAAAACTTCCAAAAAGGTTATTTTCAAGTTTGGAAAGAATTGCGTAAGGAGTAGAAAGAGTCTATATGTATTGTTGAGAATGCAATTATTTTTTATAAAAAAAGTAATTGTATTCTGTCCACATTTCTAATTTAGGTTCTTTGTTTTCTTCAGAATCTTTTGGTGCTTTATATTCTTCTATTTTTATTAAATGACCATTTTTATAGAAATTCTTTTGAAAGTATTGAAGTCCTTTATGATAAGATTGTTTTCTTTCTTGACTTATTGTTATAGAATCTAATTCTTGATAAGTATAACGAATTTCTAATTTGACGGTGTCGTTTTTACTTGTAATCAACTCTATTTCTTTTTCTATTTTATCTTTGAATTTACCTTCTTTTACATAAAAAAAGTCTTTTACTTCGTCTGTGTAATAATCATCAGAAGAATTTTTTTTGTAATAATGCGTATTTCGACTAGCTAATTTCCCATTGTCATAAATTTGTGTTGTTTTATGCGTATAAATTATTTCATCGTTATCCTTTGTAGAATAAGACTCTTCTATTAAATTTCCATTTTTATCGTATAAATAAGTTATATTCATTTTAGCTACCAAGATAGTAGAATCCATTAGATTGAAAGTAGAATCATATTTTATTTCTGTACTAATTCTATTCATTGAATCAAAAGTTAGATTTGATTTAATATACTTATAAAAACTCATTTTGTCATGAATTTCTATTTTTAGATTTTTGGACGGATATTCATACTTGATAATTCCATTACCAAAACTTTCTCCATACAATCCATCAATTTCAATAATTCTATCTAAAGAATCGTATTTTAGTTCTTCTTTTATATAATAAGGAAAATGTTCCCAACGTGTTATATTTCCTTTTTCATCAAAATTGTATTCAGAAAAAACTTCAGAAGTTGTATCGCCTTCATAAATAGTATATTGAGTTCCTGTTATTTTTTGTATTCTTTTTGGTAAAGGATTAAATTTTTCTGTTACATCAAGTTGAGCAAAGGCAGAAAAAGGGATTATCCAAATAGATAAAAATAAGAGCTTAAAAATTGATTTTTTCATAAGTGTTTTTAATAAAATATATATTGATAATCTATTCAACTGACTCCCAAGCAATAATTTCTTGTGTATTTGAAGGAATATCATCGGTGAAATCTGTTATGTAGTTGTAAGTAGTTTGAGCAAAACAGGAGTAAAGAGGACAAAAAAACACAAAAATAAAGCGCATATACTTTAACATAATTCTAGATTTTTGTAGGCATTATGGATTAATAGAAGGCAGTCGGACTGTAAAAATAGAACCTGCATGTTCTTCACTCTCCAAACGGATTGTTCCTTGTAGTTTTTTGATAGCATTAATAACAATATACAAACCCAAACCACTTCCTTTTGCTTGGTCACTAGCACGAATAAACATATCAAAAATAGTAGTTTGATATTTTTCTGGAATTCCGATTCCATTATCCAAAAATTCCATTTCAATTCCCCTTGTGGTATCTTTAACTGTAATTTGTACTAAGGCATTATCATGGTAACGCTTTGAATACTTGATGCCATTTTCTACAAAATTTTGAATAATTGTATAGAGCAAACTCTCATCAGTATAAAATTCTTTCTTACAAAGAATTTGTACTCTAAAATCTATATTTTCATAGTTTTCATAAAATGAAAAAGTAGCTATAATACTTTGAATAAGCTGCTCAAAATCAATTGTTTTTACATTTAGTTTTCCTTGTTTGATAGAAGAAACTTTTGTCAAATCCTTAATGAGTTCACTTAGTTTTTTGACAGAGGTTTCTATCATGTTGGTATATTGCTGAACAGTTGGATCTTCTTTTTTCTCTATTCTAAAGAGATTCAAAACTCCTTCTACCGAACTGATAGGGCCTTTTAGGTCATGAGAAGCACGGTAAAGCAACTGTTCCATTTCCTTATTGACAGAAACAATTTCATTTTGGGCAATTTTGAGAGAATTTACATCAGCAATCGCTAAAATAGTTCCTAAAGACTCTATTTTATCAGCTTTTATTGGGTTGCTGCTTACCCACGCCCACAGACTGTCCCCTGATTTCCTACGAAGTTGAAGTTCGTACTGCTCAGGAGTTATTTTTACTCGTTTTTGAATTGTAGTATGAGATTCCTCATCTACTTCTTTTGAGAAAAGAAGTTTATCTATAGTTTTGCCGATAAGTTCGCCTTGTACATGTCCTAGAAGTTCCAAAATTCGTTCGTTTACATAAACAATTTCATCTTTACTATTTAAGACAATAATCCCTTCACGCATCGTGTCAATGAGCGTTCTGTATTTTTGTTCACTCTGTTTTATTTTTCTTTCCGAACGTTTTCGCTCACTAATATCACGCATCACAACAGCAATAGAAGTAGCTTCGTGTGTTTCATTGAGTTTAATAGGAAAAAAGGAAACGGCAACATCTAAGGGCATATACTTTCTTCGATTAATAATTCGAAGTTCGGTTTCCCAAGATTCATGTCTAGGAAACTGAAATACCTCTGTTTGTATTTTTACTTGTGAAGAACGAGTAAAATAATCCAAAATACTTGTTCCTATTATTTTTTCATCTTGTTTCTTATCACTGACATTATTTTCATTAATTCCCAAAAGCTCTTTTCCTGCTTCATTGATAAATTTTATAATTCCATCTTTATCAGTTAGTCCAATTAATTCGTGACTACTTCCGATGAGTGAAATAAGTCTTTGTTTTTCTTCTTTTGCAATTTTTTCATGGGTAATATCTCTAGCTACTCCTAAAAAACCGATTAAATTACCCAAATTATCAACCTGTGGATTGATACGTTCTTCAAGCCACAAGTATTTTTTCTCTGTATGATGCAAAATTCTAAAAGTACGTGAGGTTTTGACCTGCTGCAAAATTGCTTGTTGCATTGTCTCTAATACTTTTCTCCTATCTTCAGGATGTATTACACGCATCCATGGTATAAAACCCTTATCAAAAAAATCAAGAGGGTAGTTAAGAACGGATTGCAAGTGTTCGCTTACAAAAGTAAGTTCATAAGTTCCTGTGTTTGGATTTATTCCCACAGCATATACAATTTCATCAATATTATTGAGAAGCTGTTTATACTCTTGTCTGTTTTTTACAATAGCTTCTTCATTACGTTTTTGCTCAGTAATATTTCGAACAATCATAAGTACTTCTCCTTGTGTACTCAGATTCATACGAGCTTCCAAATGAAGTAATTCTTTGTTTTTTGTGAGATGATTGTATTGTATAGATTGTGGTTTTTTTGTTACTAAAGTCTTTTGAATGGTTTGTTCAATCTTGTCTGAAACCATCAACAGAAAAATATCGCCTATTTTTTTGTTAATAGGGTTATTAAGTTTGTAATAATCTTGTTGATCAGCTTTATAATCTAAAATAGTTCCGTTTTCGGAAAGCAAAAACATTTGGTCGGGAATAGTATCTAATAATGCTTTATTTTTAGATTCACTCTGACTGAGTTGTTCTTGATTTTGTTTGGCTTTTGTAATATCAGAAGCAATGAGAGCAAAACCTGTTACTTCATCATCAGTTACCATAGGAGCAATTCTGATATTTAGCCATGTGGTACGAGCTTTTGTAACATAGTTATAAAATAGACTTTCAAAACGCCCTATATTTTTGGTTTCATAGACTTGTGCAAATATTTTTTTTAAGTCGTTTCTTTCATTAGGCGTGATAAGTCCATATATATTTCTTCCCATCATTTCCGAAATAGAAGTCTCGTTTGGAGTACGATTGATATATTGAATATTACCATCCAAATCTACGTGCAAAACATAATCAGGCGCAAATTTGATAAGAGAACGCCATTTTTCTTCATTCTGACGACTTTTGGTTATGTCAGCAAACTGAAGTAGATAATGTTTTTTATCAGCTATTTGCATCATCTGCACAGCCATTTTTACCCAAAAAAACTTACCTTTTTCTTCCCTTCTCATCTTCATCTCAAAAGTTCTGACTACACCTCTCCTTCTCGTCCGACTACGAATTTGAGATAAATCAGTATTACTGATAAGTGTATTGATGGTCTGTTCTAAAATTGTTTCTTTATCGTATTTAAAAGACTTTAAAAAAGGTTCGTTGGCAACTTGTATTGTATTGTCTGATGCCGAAAAAATAAGCGTTGGAGAAGGTAAAAGTTCTGCGCACTTATAAATGAGGGCATCATTGGTAGAGTTAGAAGTAGAATCAATAGCTGCTTCGTGAGGTTGTCCTAGATTGATTTGAGTGAGCATTCCTGCTGTTCCTATCAATTTGTTTCCAGATTTTAAAGCTGTAATTTGAAGACGATAAAATTTATCTTTATGATTGACAATGGAATAAAACTCATCTCCCAAAAGTACATCAGCATGAGATTGAGCAGAAAAAATCCATTGATTATCTTCTTCTTCTAATTGCCAAACTGTCTTTTTAATAATTTTGGAAGTATCAATCTCAAATTCTGTCACTAAAGCACCAATAATATTTTCTACTATAAGTTCGGCATTAGTTTGCCAAACTAGCACAGGCAAATGAGCCAACCAAGCAAGATGACTTGTATTGGAAGAAGCTGAGTTAGAACTTGAAAGTGGATTGAATTCTGGTCTTTCCATGTATAGTGCCTATCTAATGAAATTTTCTGACTTTTTCTAAAATTTTTATTTGTTTATGTCGGTCTGCCCTACGGGACTGACCTTATTTTCATACTTAGGTCAGCC
>DAIUBX010000115.1:0-8067 GCA_036846465.1 Bernardetia sp. | reverse complement strand
GGATTCTATAAAATAAAAGCCTACACAAAATGGCAAGAAAATTTTATAGTTGAAAATGATAAAAATGCAAACGGAAATCCTCTCATTTTTGAAAAAGAAATAACGGTTCAAAAAGTGGTTTTGCCTCGTTTGAAAATGAAATTAGATTTTGAAAAAGATGCTTACGGTGCAGGAGATAAAGTAGAAGCAAATCTAAACTTACAAAGCCTTACTAATGAAGCTCTTGCAGATAAAGAAGTGGATTTTGTGGTCAGTCTGAAAGGTCAAGTTATTTCAAAATCAAAAGCCAAAACTGACAACGAAGGAAAAACAACAATTACCTTCGAACTTCCAAAAAAACTAGATACAGCCGACGGACTTTTGAATGTTTTGCTTTCCCACAACGGACAAACTGAATCTATTTCTCGTTCTGTTCCTTTAGCAAATACCGTTTTTGATTTGCAATTTTTTCCAGAAGGTGGCGATATTTTGGCAAATACTAAATCAAATGTAGCTTTTTGGTGTAAAGATGAATTTGGTAAACCTGCTGATATTCAAGGTGTTATTTTGGATAGCAAAGGAAAAGAAGTTGGGAATTTTTCATCTTTTCATAAAGGAATGGGAAATTTTGAGTTTGAAGCAAAAGAAAAGGAAATATATTCTGCCAAAATCACGCAGCCAAAAGGAGTAGAAAAAACGTATCAATTACCAGAAATAGTAAACGTAGGTTATGGTCTGAAAATAAATTATCCAATTTCTAAAAAGGACGATAAAAAAGTATATGACACCTCAAATCTTGAATTTTCTATTTACTCTCCTGTTATAGAAGAAGTTTTTTTAGTGGGAAATTTACGTGGCGAAGTTATTTTTTCAAAGAAAATTTCTGTCAAAAAGGGCGAAAACACAATCAATATTCCAACTGCCTATTGGAGTAGCTAATTTTACGCTTTTTGATTCCAAAAAAATAGAAAGAGCCGAACGTTTAGTCTTTTTGAATACAGACAAACAACTCAATATTTCCATAAAATCAAACAAAGACAAGTATCAACCTCGTGAAAAGGTTACCTTAGACATAAAAGTTACAGACCATAGAGGAATTCCGATGCCAGCGAATTTATCGCTTTCAGTTGTCGATGACAAATTGCTTTCTTTTGCCGATGATAAATCAAGTACAATTCTTTCACATCTTTTATTAGAAGCTGATTTGAAGGGAGAAATCGAAGAACCTCGTTTTTATTTTGATAAAGAATCCGACAAAAAAGAAAAAGCTGCACAGGCCAGAGATTTGCTCATGCTTACACATGGCTGGAGAAAATTTAGTTGGGAGCAAATTCAAAAATCGTCTATTTCTTTGAAATATGATGCTGAAAAAAGTATCATTGCAGGAATTGTCAAAAAAGAAAGTGGAAAAGCTGCCAAAAATGTAAAAGTAGAAATTCAAGGTACAACTATTTCTACCAAAACAGACGACAAAGGCTATTTTGAATTTAAAAATTACAAACTTTATGAGCCTATCACACTCATAGCTACTGACAGTTCAGAAACCACTTCGCAATACGTTACGGCTTATTCTTCTTCTTATGATTTGACTTTTTATGATTTAAGAAGATACAAAAGAGCAATGAACAAAGACATGGCTATGCCAATGAGAGCGTTGCAAGGACAAGTACTTGGAGTAGCTGTTGAAGAGGAAGCGAATTTTGACGATGAAATGGTAATGGCAGAAATGCCAATGGATTTTAAGGTTGAAGAGAATGAACCACTATTAGAAATAGCAGAAGAAAATGAAGAAAAGCAAATAGAAGAAATTGCTGAAGCAGTTGTGATGGATAGGAGAGAAGGCGATGTGATGAAGAAGAAAAAGGATTTTGCTAAAGAAGAAATCCAAATACTTCCCGTTGTTACTTATCATCGTGCTAGAGTTTTTCCTGTTGTTGATTATTCTAAAAAAGAAAATAAAAATGATGAAACAGAAAATAAAGCTACCTCAAGAACCGATTTTAGAAGTACCATTTTTTGGAGTGGAAATATAAAAGTGGATTCAAAAGGAAAAGCACAAGTAGAATTTTATGCTTCTGATGAAATTACTGCTTTTCGTGTAGTCTGTGAAGGAATTGCAAGTGATGGAGGAATTGGAAGAACGGAAAGTGTTTTTTATACACAATTACCTTTTAGTTTAGATACAAAATTGCCTTTGTTTATGTCAATGGGAGATAAAATTTCTATTCCTTTGATGTTACAAAATAATACTACAAAAGAATTAAGTGGTAGTGTTTCGGCTGATTATCCTTCTTCTTGGATTCCTGTTTCGGAAAGTAAATGGAAAAATAGAATTACATTACAACCCAATGAAACAAAGGTTGTTACTATGGATTTTTTGATTGAAAATCAAGCTGGAAAAGGTAAATTTATCGTTCAATTTGTCGGACAAGAAGGAATTCAAGACCGTTTTGAGCAAGAAATTGAAGTCTTTTCAAAAGGTTTTCCTGCTGCCATTGCACTTTCTGGAGAAACACAAGACAAAACCTATTCTTTCGAAATTACAAGTCCTGTAATGGGAACAAGCAAGGCAACTTTTACAGCATTTCCTTCTGTTTTGGATGACCTTTTGGCAGGAATTGAATCTATTTTGAGAGAACCGTATGGATGTTTTGAACAAACTTCTTCTTCTACCTATCCAAATCTTTTGGTTTTAGATTATCTTTCTACACAAAAAAATCTAAATAACGAACAACAAGCAGCCTTAGAAAAAGCAAAAGATTTGACCGAAAAAGGCTACAAACGTTTAATTTCTTTCGAAACAAAAGACAAAGGATATGAATGGTTTGGTTCAAATCCTGCCCACGAAGCTCTAACGGCTTACGGTTTGATGGAATTTAAAGATATGGCAGCCGTTACAGGAAATTTGGTTGATGAGCAAATGCTAACTAGAACGACTAAATGGCTAATGGAACGCAAAGATGGAAAAGGTGGCTTTAAACGCAATCCACAGGCATTAGATGCGTTTGGTGGTGCAGATGACGACATTACGAATGCTTATATTACTTATTCGCTTTCGGAAGCAGGTTTTAAAGATATTAAAACAGAAGCAGAAGCAGCTTATCAAAATGCACTCAAATCTCAAGACCCTTATTTGATTGGACTTGTTGTAAATACATTGCAAAATTTGAATGATAAACGTGCCGAATCTCTGTTAGAAACACTTATTTCTCTTCAAAAAGAAAACGGCTCTTGGGAAGGAACAAAACATTCCATCACTCGCTCAACAGGGCAAGGACTGACAGCAGAAACAACTTCTTTGGCTCTTTTAGCTCTCATGAAATCGGACAAAAAACGAATGCCTATTTTACAAAATGGTGTGAAATATTTAGTTGGTTCTCGTTCGCCTTATGGTGGTTTTGGAAATACACAAAGTACCGTTTTGGCTCTCAAATCTTTGACAGCTTACGCAAAATATGCACAAAGAACTCCTGAAAGTGGCGATATTGAAATTTATGTAAACGACAAAAAAATCACTACGGCACACTATGAAGCAGGTCAGCAAAACGCTATCGAAGTAGAAAATTTAGGCAAACATTTAAAAGTTGGTAAAAATACGGTTCGCATCAATTATGTAGGCGTAAAAGAACCTTTGCCTTATACATTTTCGGCAGAATGGTTTACAGATTTGCCTAGAAGTAGCGACAAATGCAGCGTAAAATTAGAAACTTCACTAGCAGAAAGTAAAGTAAAAGTAGGCGAAACAGTTCGTTTGACTACTACTTTAGAAAACACCACAAAAGAAGGTTTGCCAATGACAATAGCTATTGTAGGTTTACCGGGTGGACTTTCTGCACAGCCTTGGCAACTCAAAGAACTCATAGAAAAAAACAAAGTTGATTTTTATGAAATTCGTGAGCATAGCGTTGTTTTTTATTACCGTCAAATGACTCCAAACGAGAAAAAAGTTATCCATCTTGATTTGAAGGCAGATTTGGCAGGAGAATATGAAGGTGCTGCGTCTTCGGCTTATCTTTATTATACTTCTGAATTTAAAGACTGGAAAAAAGGATTAACAGTTACCAGTAATCAGTAAATAGTAACCAGTTAATTTCAGTTTTATAACAATGAGAAACGGCTATTCATTTTTTGATGGATAGCCGTTTTTTATAAAATTCTTTTTAAAATCAAAGAATTATTTCTTTTTCGGCATCCAATTTTCTGGTTTGTCTCTCCATTTTGTCAGAATTGCGTGATCTTCTTCTTGCAAATAATTTTGAGAAATAGCTTGTTCGACTAGCGTAGCATAATCACATAGCACCTTTAAATCAATCGCTGCTTGTGAAAAATTACGAGTTGCACGGTCAAAACCGTACGTAAAAATAGCTGCCATTCCGATTACTTTCGCTCGTGTAGATTGCAAAACATGAACGGCTGCAAGAGAGCTTTGTCCTGTCGAAATCAAATCTTCAATCAAAACAATTTTATCATCAGGATTTAATTTTCCTTCAATCTGACTTTGAGTTCCGTGTTCTTTCGGTTTAGCACGTACATAAAGCATTGGCAAATCCATTTCGTGCGCTACAAGTGCAGCCTGTGGAATTCCTGCCGTCGCTACACCTGCAATCGCTGTAACATCTGGAAACTCTGTTTTTATCATTTCTACTAATGCCTTCGTAATGAAAGTTCTTACTTTGGGATAAGAAAGCGTCAGACGATTATCACAATAAATGGGCGAATTCCAGCCAGAAGCCCATTGAAAAGGCTCGTGGGGACGTAATTTTACAGCTTCAATTTCTAAAAGCATCGAAGCAATTTGATGAGCAACAGAAGAAAAGTTTTCTGTTTTCATTTCTGATTGTGGAGTAGTTTCTTTCATTCTACAAAGGTAATACTTTGAATGAAATTATGAATGGTAAATTGTGAATTGTGAATCAAAAATTAAAGCATAATTACTCATCAGAATTAATAAAACATAAAAGTTAATAATTGTTAAAAAAATTTATTTTTATTTTTATTTTTATTTTTATGAGATAATTATTCACTTTAAATTTTCACTTCTATGTTCAAAAAATTATATCTTTTCGCTTTTAGTATTCCAGCTATATTATTATTTGTTTTTTTATTTAAAAATAATGATGTTAGCAAAATAAATACTATATCTAATTCTAAAATACTTCCAAAATTAGAAAAAATAGGAGAAAAAATATTTCCTTTGGATAGTCTAACTATCCCTAAAACTACCATGTTACAAATAATAAAAGAAGATAATGATTTTCTTTTATATTATTTAAACATGATGGACAATACCATTAGAATATTCGATTATGAGACAGGAAAAGAAAAACAAATTATTGATTTCAAAAAAAGAGAAGACAATATTGGGGCTATAATGTCTTTTTACGTTCATAATTCGGATTCTTTGTTTATTTATACAGATAAAAATCTTTTTTTATGCAACAATAAACTAGAAATACGTAACACAATTGAAGTAAAAGGAAAAACGAAAGCGTGGATGACACCAAGTGTAAGTATGCCTTTAACATTTAAAGACAACAAAGTTTATGGATTAGCTATTCAGCTTACAGATGATAAGTACTCGCACACTTTAGAAATTGATTTAGCTACGAAAGAAGTAAGAGAGCTTCCAATAGATGTTTTGCCACAAAAAGATCTAAAAAATGGATATTGGGGAACAGGCTATGATTTAGTTTATTATAACTATTTACCTAATTTGGGAAAATGGGCATATAGTTTTCAAAACGATGAAAATATCTATTTATCTGATTTAAAAAACAATGATTTTAAGACTGTAAAAACAGAAACAAAGTCATTTGGTATTTTAACTCCTCCTTATAATAATAAGGAAGATATGAAGAAAGCTACTCAGAAAAATGAAAATATAAATTTTTATAATTCAATAAACTCTTATGCTAATCTAATAACTGGTTCAGATACTTATTATACTATTCGAGTTGTATTTCCCAGTCAGCAAGATCAAGAAACTGAAATAGTATCTCTGATTGTTCTTGATGAAAAACTCAATAAACTCAATGAATACAGTATTGATGCAAGTAAATATACTGTTGGTATGTCTTTCCTTACTAAAGAAGGATTGCATATTCCTCGTACAGTAAAAAACGATGAAAATAATTTAGTATTTGATATATTTAAAATATGAAATTATTTAAAAGCAAAATTATATTTATTTTTATACTCTCCTTTTTTTCTTGTGGTTTGCAAAAAAAAAACAAAAAAGAAATCATAGCTGAAGAAATATTAACTCATTTTGAATTGCCTATTAAAGGCGAAAAATTATATTTAATAATTTCTAATTCTGGCTGTGGAGGTTGCATTCATGAAGCAGAAGTATTTATAAAAAACAACTTGCAAAATCCTCTTTTGCATTCGATATTTACTTCCTTTGAATCTTTAAAAGGTTTAAAAATACACTTAAAAGATGTTTTTTATCATTCGAATGTTACTATTGACGAAAACTTAAAAATACCATCTACTAATCTATTAGATGTATATCCAGTAGCTATATTTATCAAAGATGGAAAAATTGCAAAAGTTGAGTCTTTTCTTTCTGAAAGTAACCTTTTAGAAGAGTGTGCTAGTTTTATAAATCCTAAATCTATTAATTATGAATAAGTTTGTGTTTTTGTTCTTTACTGTTCTATTTTTATTTTTTAAAATACCTATGGGTAATTCTTGGGTGTGTCCTCCAGGAGGTAAAGCTGGAAAATGTGGTTATGATAAAAGTTTAAAGTTTTATTGGTGCTTTTTTCACAATCATCAGCGTCTTTGCAATCCAGACAAGCCTACAGATAATTATAGGGTACTTGAACATTAATGTAGTTATAAAAAGAGGGAGTTTGAAAAATAATATTTGAAACCTACTCAAAAATATTTTTTTTGTGTTTTTTAAACACCCTCTTTTTTATTCTAAAATCATAAACTACGCTTTTTCAAAATCACCCAAATAACGACTGGCGCACCAATCAGCGCAGTTACAGCATTGATAGGCAAGACTTTTGAGGACATAGGAAGCTGAGAAATGCTATCACAAATCAGAAGTAAAATAGCTCCTCCCAAAGCCACAGCAGGAATAAGAATTTGATGACGAGCCGTTTTTATCAAAATTTTGGTAAGATGAGGAACAGCCAAACCAATAAAACCAATTGGACCACAAAACGCTGTAATTGTTCCTGCCAAAATACTTGTAGTAAAAATGATTCCTAAACGAGTTTTTTGAAGACTCAATCCCATACTTTGAGCATAGCGTTCTCCTAACAGCAAAGCATCTAATGGTTTGTGCATTGCCCAAGCTATGAAAAGTCCTACTAAATTAATGCTTATCAAAAAAGGTAATTTGTCCCAAGTAACTTGTGAAAGGCTTCCAAACGTCCATAATAAATAAGATTTTATGGCTTCAGCTTCACTAAAATACTGCAAAATACTGACTATTGCACCAGTCGCACTTCCAAACATTAATCCTACAATCAAGAGAGCCATATTATTTGAAATTCTGATTGAAGCAACAATTACTAAACTCAAAACAAGTGCAGCTCCCAAAGTAGAAGCAATACTGGTCTGCCAAAGTGAATTTTGAGATAATAAAGAACTTAAAAAGCTATTTGCAGAAAGTCCAGAAACAAAAAGCATCAAAATAGCTACTCCTAAACTTGCGCCAGAACTAATCCCAAGCACAAACGGGCCCGCCAAAGGATTCCGAAAAAGAGTCTGCATTTGCAAACCACTTACCGAAAGAGCCATTCCGACAATAATCGCAGTTAAGGCCTTTGGTAAACGAAACTCCCAAATAATGGTAATCCAAGAAGATTTAGAAGCCGTTTTTTGAAAAATAATTGTCCAAATTTCAGAAATAGGAATAGACACAGAACCCAAAGACAGATTTAATACAAATAAAAAAATCAAGACTATAAAAAGTACAATAAAAATAAATGGGTAATTCTGTTTGTTCAAGGAAATGGGAAATCGTAAATGGAGATTGGAAAAGTTATGAAACGGGAATTAGAGAGTGAAAGTTATTGGCTCTTCCGACTTTTTAGCGATTCATACTATTTTGTATTTTGTTCAAGTCTG
>DAIUBX010000114.1:0-8073 GCA_036846465.1 Bernardetia sp. | reverse complement strand
ACAAAAAATAGTTCCGTTGCTCGTGTCCCCACCATAGCCGTCAAGCTATAAAGAAATGTGCTGTATTTTAGCTATGCTTACTTTCAGTTCCCCATTATCAACGTCCTTTTTCTTCGAAAAAGAACGATTGCTAAGGGAGAAACTGCTAGTTCTATTTATTTTACCTTAGCAATCGTCAGTTATCGAAGATAACAAGACGTTGTTGATAAGGGTAAAATAAATGATAGCTTGACGGACATGGTGTCCCCACGGGCGACCTAGCACAAACAATTCCTTAAGTTGACAGCATTGAGACACACCTTTGCCCATACTATTTTATATTATTCCTTTTCTGGTATAAAATCAAGATTTGTGGTAGAAGTAAAGTTCATTTCCATATTTCCAAAATCCATTTTGAAAGGCATTTTTTCTTGGATTGAATCTGGAATAACATTTTGTTTTTTGTCTTCATCTTTCTGCAAATCACTTATTTTCATCTTGATTTTTAGCTCTACTTCTGCTTTTGTGAAATAACCATTTTTTGTATCAAAAATATATGTTCCAAATCCTTTTACTTCGTGTTGATGTTTTTGCTGAACATCTTTTGGAATATCATATTCATTAATCAAAATATCGCTTTCAAACTTATACATATTTTCTTCAATAGATTTTAAAGTTAGAGTTTGATAACCTTTCAACATAATTTGCGAACCAAAAGCATTCATAGGCATTTGAGCAGGAATTTTTATAGACTCTCCAACTTTCAAATCCTGAGTAGGAATAGGCAAAATCCCTGTATAAAATAACTGCATAGCTTCACTTATCTCACCATCGATTGTTCCATTGGGCTTCAAACCTCTGACAAACATATCAGGAAGTTGTCCACCTTCTTTTTTTAGATTTTGGGTAAGTAAATCTCCCATTTGTCCCATATCCAAGTCTTTCAAAACTATATCAGCTTTATCATCCGAAGTAGGTGTAATAGTTAGTTTTCCTGTTGCTGTGTTTGTGATTCCAAAACCCGAAAAAATCCCTCCCATCGGACTAATTTCTGTTTTTTGAGTAAAATTATAAGTCAGTTTATCAAAATTTTGAAACTTCCATAGTATCGCTCTTTCATTTTCAGAATCTGAACAACTCGTCAGAAAAATAGGGCTTAAAGCAAAACAAATACTCAAAACAGAACAGCAAATATGACTTATTGATATTTTTTTCATGATAATTTATAAATTAATGAAGAATATAAGTAATGTAAAGATATAAAAAATAGTCATCAAAATTATATGTTTTACTATATAATTCTAATGACTATTTTATACGTATTTTAAGTAGTATTTGTTAAGAGTCTAGTTGTGAAATTAGTCCCAATCTTGTGTTTCTCCTAATTTTACTTTTTGAACGTTCAAAACAGAAGGTTTTGCAGTATTACGTAATATCACAGCAACTACATAAGATTCGCTTAAGTTATCACTACGAGTAAGATTGATTTGGAATGTTTTCTTAAATTTTTTCAATTCACCTACATTCTCAGCTCCAATTTCTTCTCCATCCAATGCTGTGAAAGCACGTTTAGCTACATTGTTGTGTACATAGTCAGTAATTACAGCAGGAGCTTCATAATACTTGTGGTATGGACCATCCTTGAAGCGTGTATTTCCAGCTAAATAATTTTGTTGTGGTGAGACAATTCCATCTTCTATCAAATAGATAAGAACTCGGTACTCAAAAGAAGTATTTACATCCTTTCCAAAACCAACATGAGCCTGTACAGTAGCAATTGCATCAGCCTCATTGATATTTGTTTCTAAAGCAAGTCCGACAGAAGTTGATGTTGTTTCCAAACGTTTGTCTAATGCTTCTGACCAATTATCAGGATGTATAAAATAATCTCTTGTACTTGGAGATATAACACGATTGACTAAACCAGAAGGATAACCTGCTAGATTATAAAGTCTATCTAAAGCTCCAATCATAGCAGTATTTTCCATTTCATCTCCCGAATGTATTGCTACACCATAAACACGATTTGGATATTGCTCTGTGTATTTGCTCATAATTGCTGTTCCCATTGGACACCAGCCACACCATGTACCTGTGGCTTGTTCAATAACTACTTTTTGTGTAAAAGTTTCAGGGATTGGACTAATTGCTCCGTCTTGTGGATTTGGGTCAACTGTCGTAGTGTCACCACCAGTATCGCCTCCTGTGCCACCACCAGTACCTCCTCCTGTACCTCCTCCTGTACCACCACCAGTACCTCCTCCTGTACCTCCTGTATCTACAGGATCGGGAGTAGGTTGTGCAACTTCATCTCCACCACCACACGATGCTAAAGTGAAACAAAAGAGAAAAATTAGTAAAAAGTGAAAAGCGTGTTTCATAGTATTAGTATTTAAAATGTTTTTTAAGATTGATTAGTAGTATAAGTGGTTTACATTCTTAGATGGAATGATTTTACAAATCTCTAAAAATATAACTTTGCTCTCATTGACAAAAATAACGCTATTTATTCAAAACACGAAATACAATTTTGCATTTTTTCACAAAAATAAAATTTAAAAATTCCTTTATCTACAAAAACAAAAAAAGCATTTCAAAATATCGAATACTATTTTGAAATGCTTTTTTGAAAACTTAATTTTATAAACTTTCTTAGTACGAACTTGATTTTTCTTTGAATTTTTTGATTTGACGACGCAGAGCTTCTACAGTTTCATCAGCAGCAGCTTCGAATGTTTCTCCAGCTTCCTTTGCAAACAGACTTGTGCCTGGTACATTCAAACGAATTTCGATTACTTTTTCTTTTCTAGGATCTCCTTTTTCAGTGCGAATATAAACTTCTCCGTTAATAATTCCGTCGTAGAAGGTTTCCAATTTATTTGCTTTTGTTTGGATAAAATCGCTTAGCGTTTCGCTTCTGTCATTATCGACATAATACATTTCTAACTTCATAAAAATAGAGGTTAAGGTTAAAAAAATGAAATATTATCTTTTTGTAATAAATTCGTTGTTGTCTTTCAGATTAGTTTTAAAAAATGGTTTAAATTTATACTAAATTATATTTTCAATCCTACATAAAATTTAATATTATATTTTATATTAAACTCTAGTTGAATTCTACTGTCAATCTACATAAATCACAGAATAAAAACAAATACAAAGTCAGAAATTTCAATATTTTTTATCTGGTTTTTATTTTTATTTTTGCTCTTATTTTTATTTCGCCTTAGTGGGTAATGAGAATGAAAATATAGTTCCTTTTCCTTCTTCACTATCAATCCATATTTTACCTCCATTTCCTTCAATAAACTCTTTGCAGAGTTTTAGACCGATTCCAGTTCCTTTTTCTTTATGAGTTCCTAGTGTAGTAAAGTTTTCCTCATTGAATATCTTGATTTTATTTTCTGTCGAAATTCCAATTCCTGTATCCACTACTCGTACAATCAAAAAACCATTTGCTGTTTCTTCTGACTGTACCAAAATAGTATCTGTTTTTTTACAAAACTTGATTGCATTGGCGACTAAATTTCGGAGAACTAAATCTATCATGTTTTTATCTGCATAAACAATTGTTTCTTGTGCGACTTGGTTTGTGAAAGATAAATCTTTGCCTTTTATTTCTTTATCAAATAAATTTTCTTTGTTGGCTACCAATTTATAGATATTAAATCCCTCAGGGTCAGCATGTAACCCACTCATTTGGCTTTTTGCCCAATAGACCAAATTATTCAATAAATCTGATGTATAATTTACATTTTTGATAATTTCTGGAAGGAAATATTTGAGTTCTGTTTCCGAAATTCCTCCCTTTTCAAATAAATCCAAGATTCCTTTTAATTGAGCAAACGGACTTCGTAAATCATGGGAAATGATAGAAAAAAGTTTGTCTTTTGTATCATTAAGACGTTGTAATTCCAATTCTTTGTACTTTAAATCACTTATATCTGTTACAAAAACAGTTATGTATTTTAATTTTTTATTTGTATCCAAAACAGGAAAATATTTTCCATACGAATAGGTCATTTGACCATTAGGCAATACAATGGGATCTGTAAATTCTACTATATTTCCTTCAATGGCTTTTTTAATATAGGAATCATGAATTTCTGTGAGTTTGTTGGGTAGTACTTTGCTGTAATGCCTTCCCTCAATATGAGAAATGGGTAAGAAAAAATTCTCTTCATACATTTTATTAGCCACTAAATAATGACCATCCATATCTATCATGGCAACAAAAATAGGGAGATTATCAATGATTGCTCTCAAAATCATTCGTTCTTGATTTGCTATTTCTAGTTTTAGCTTATTGGTATTGGCTTCTTCTAACTGTTTTTGACTATCAATGATTTGATTTCTCATTTCAATTTCTTGTTCAGCTTTTAATAGCAAATTCTGAACAACTCGTTTATTTTCTTTCCGTAAACTGCGAATATGGTCACTCAAAGCCAATGAAAACAGCCAAATTTCTAAGATTACACCAAAATAAACTGCATTACGAGTATAAGTAAAATAAGGAATAAATCCATTTATAGTAACTAAGAAAATAAATACAGACACAAACAAACATGTCCAACCAAGAGCATAAAAAATACCATTTTTCTTTCTTTGAAATGTTACCCAATATGCAATAACAAGGTTAATTACGACATTGATAATAAGAAAAGATTGATGTAGAGGTTGAATTTTTTGTAATGGAATGAATAGATTAGAAATTCCTAGTAGAAAAATGATAGAAATAAGAAGTATCAAAAAATAATATAGGTTTTTATTATTTTTCTTTAATTCAAGATAAAAAATAGTAATCAAACTCACTGTTATTTGAATGGGTGTAATCCAAACCACAATATGTGTATGAATCCAAACATAAAAATCTCCTTTTCCAAAAAACTCTACCCAATACGTGTAATTATTAGCAAATGTAACCGAAAACCCAACTCCAAACAGATACAATACATACAACAGATAGAGTTTTTTACGAGTAGCAAAATATAAAAAGCTATTGTACAAAAACATGATTAAAAGCGCACCCACAAAACCTGCGGTTATAAAATCACCTTTATCTTTTTCTTGTTCTAAGGCTTGTAGGCTACCTACCAATAAAGGCACTTCTAAAGAACGTCCACTTTTTACTTTTAAATAATACGTCTGAATAGAAGTATTTTCTTCTTTTTGAAGAGGCAGCCAGAAAGTATTGGAAGGATATTTTTTTTCTTGTTCTAGTCTCAAAACTCCTGTTCGAAAAGGGTTGTTATAATTCCCTAATGAGTCTGGACTATAAAAATCAATTTCCCACAAATAAGTAGTATTTATATTGAGCCAAATATCTGTAGCAGATTTATTTTGAGTTTGAAATTTGAACCAAAAAATACTTTCTGAAGAGGTTTCTATAAAAATATCTTTGTCATGTAGCTCAAATTTTCCTTTTTGCTCTAACTTTCGAATTTGATCGAAAGATAAATCTCCTTTTTGATCTTCCAAAAAATAGATTTTCTTTCCTATTTTTAATAAATCTGTCGAATGCTCAACTATTGCTACCTCTTCTTGTCCAAAAGCAAAAGTAGCATAAAGTATAAAGTATAATAAAAGAAGAGTTTTATACATAAATTATATAAAATAATTTTTTTATATAGGGATAGTAATTAGCAGATGTGGAATAATTATAAGGGAAAATCTACTAGGGAATCTCAATATAAAGCAATTAATAAAATATTGACGGAATAAAATTAATTTTATCATTTCTTTATAAGTAAGTTCTATAAATTTATATTATTTCAGTCAATTTTCTTTCCATTTATCAAAAATAATGAAACAAAAAATGCAGAAATTTAGAAAACCTCTGCATTTTTAAATTTTATACAACTGTATTTACGCTTTCTGTTTTTGAAGATGTTTCTTGATTAATTTCATGAGAATGACATAATCAACAGGTTTTGTCATATAATCATTTGCTCCTACCTCAAGACATTTTTTTCTATCTTCATCAAGAGCTTTTGCTGTTACGGCAATGATGGGCAAATCCTTCCACTTCTCTTGTTTTCTGATATTTTCAATAGTTTCAAAACCATTCATAATCGGCATCATAATATCCATCAAAACCAAATCAAAAGGCTCTCCTTCTTCCAATACTTCTAATGCTTCCTTTCCATTAAATGCCTCCACAATGTCAGCATCATGATTTTCTAGGGCAGAAGTCATTACAAAAACATTACGAATATCATCATCTACAATCAAGATTCTTTTTCCTCTTAGATCATCACTATTATCTTCACCAGCTTCATCAGCTAAATAAGACTCTAAACTCTTATTAACAACTGAATCAAAATCCTCTGGCATTCCTGTACCAAAATGGTCGTTGCTATTATCTCTTTCTGCAAAAGTGGTAGGAGCTTCAGTCTCTGTGTCAGTTGTTTGAGCTTTTGGTTTAGATTCTTTATTAGTAGTAGAATCTTGATTTACTTTTTTGTTTGGGTTTTTTTCATATACTTGGTGCAAAAACATTTTAGCTTTCTCCAAAAGTTGAGTATAGGCTTGTGGATGTTTTATGATTACACTTACCGAATACAAACGCATTTCTTCTTTTTCAGAAGCAGTCAAGTCTTTACCAGTATAAATAATTACAGGAATATTGAGATTGTGTTCTTTTATGAACCTACAAAGTCCCATTCCTGTACCTTTTTCTAGTTTCAAATCAGCAATTACGATATCATAATTTCCTGTTTCTAATTCTTGTCTTGCAGCCGTTTCAGTTGCAACTCCTTTACAGACTACGCCTTCTTTGTCAAATAATTCTAACAAATAATTTTGTTGGAATTCATCGTCTTCTACGATAAGCATCTGCTTAGTTGATTTGTGAGAAATTCCAGTCAAACGTAAAACTTCATCACGAACGGCTTTTGATTCAATCGGTTTTTGAAGATAACCCACTGCCCCTTTTTCAAGAAGTTCGATATTTTTGTCTCTAGCCGAAACAATCGTAATAGGAATATGACGATATTTTGGTTTGGTTTTAATTTGCTCTAAAAGCTCTGCTCCAGTAATATCTGGCAATCCCAAATCTAAAAGAACACCTATTGGATTGAAGTATTCTACATCTTCCCAAAATTCTTTTCCAGAAACAGCAATGACACTTTTGAAACCTAAGCCACGGCTGATTTCTACCAAACTATTGGCATAATCTACATTATCCTCTACAATTAGAATAATATCATCTCCTTTATTCGCTTTTTCTCTATCATCTTCGACAGCAAGTTGAGCTACTCTTTTATATTTTCTTTCGGCAGCTTGTTCTTTTACCTTCGCTACATCATCAGCATTCGAACGCAGTTGAGGTCTTCGTTTTTTATCATAAACTACATCTAATCTTCGTTTTTTGGCATCTTCTTCTTCGATATGATTTTCGATTGGAAGAAGCATATAAAATTCACTTCCTTTTCCATGTTCAGAACTCAAATGAACTTCACCACCCAACATATTTGTAAGTTCACGAGCAATAGAAAGCCCTAAACCAGTTCCACCAAATTCTCTAGAAACCGAACCATCAACTTGTTGGAAGGCTTCAAAGATAACTTTTTGTTTGTTTTGAGGAATACCAATACCCGAATCAATAACAGAAATCTTGACAGGTAATTTTTCGTGATTACTTTTTGAAATACGAATAGTTACGCTACCTTTTTTGGTAAATTTAAAGGCATTTGATAAAAAGTTTTTGAGTACTTGACTAATTTTATCTCTATCATTAAATAACTCAACGCCTAGTTGGTCATCAATTATAAAGTCTAATTGTTTTTGTCTTGCTATTTCATCAAACAAAGGTGTAAGATGAGAAAGAAGTTCGGTGGTATGGAAATGATAAATATTAACACTCATTTTACCTGCTTCTATCTTCGAAATATCAAGAATATCATTAATAAGATTCAATAAATCATTCCCAGATTGATAAACAATACTACATTTCTGAACTTCTTTTTCAGATAGATTTTTAGAAGTGTTTCGACGAAGCATATCGGAGAGCAAAATAATAGAATTAAGAGGCGTTCGGAGTTCGTGCGACATATTAGCCAAAAACTCTGATTTGTATTTACTTGCTCTTCCAAG
>DAIUBX010000113.1:5869-8083 GCA_036846465.1 Bernardetia sp. | reverse complement strand
TTATTTTGTCAAAAATAAGCTCAGATACAGAATTTGAAAAATGTCACTCATGTTGAAAATAGTAAATCCAATTTTAATCGTAGATCCAAAAAATCTACTGTTACTCGTGTCCTCACGAGTGACCTAAATCAACATGAAAAAAACTCCATTCTGATACAAAAGTAAGCAAAATGGAGTTTATAATGTTAGATTATTCCTTAAAATTAATAACTAGGAATACAAAGTAACTGAATTATTATTTTTATTTAATTGATAATCAAATCGTTACAATCGTAATTCGTAATTTTCAATTAGCTTCGCTGCTTTTGCAGGTCGTAATTATTTCCTAATATTCGTCTTCATTAAAAAAGAAGTCGTCTTTAGTCGGATAATCAGGCCAAATTTCTTCAATATTTTCGTAAGGCTCGCCATCGTCTTCTAAGTCTTGTAGGTTTTCCACTACTTCCATAGGCGCACCTGTACGTGTCCCATAATCGATTAATTCCTCTTTAGTGGCTGGCCAAGGAGCATCTTCTAAATAAGATGCAAGTTCTAGTGTCCAATACATAGGCTTATATTTGTATTTTTTTGTAATAATTTAAAATTTTTAATCAGCCTAATTATTTGAATGATTATTTCAATTCTTCTAAGACTGATTTTTTAATAAGGCTGCAAAGGTAATAAGTTATTCATTCTAAACAAGTTAGTTATCCTATTTTTTGAATTAATTTTTAGGTATAGTCTTTACCTAATATCAATCTTTTTCATCTTGTTTTGAAGTAAATCATCAAACCTTATAAAAGCATTTTAGAGTGTAACGCAAAGCTTTATTTTTTGTTTTATTTCCTCTACTTACTTTTAAATAACCTTCGCAAATTTGTATCCAAAAATAACGGAGACTATTCACAGAAAGTTTATAAAATAGCAATATAAAAAAAATTTTTATAATAAATACCTTAATTTTATAACAAAATAGTGCAAATAGCTATTTACTATGTGGTTAGATTATTTTATCAAAACACCTGAAAATCAGCTTTATAAAGGGTTTTTAAAAAAATATTGCAAAAAATCAACTTTTTTCACTAATGAGTTGTTTTTCTTCTAAAATAGTAGTATTTTTAGAGTATCAAGTTAAGACAATTTTTAAACTCCTAACAAAGAAATTTTAAAACAAACAAAGATTTTCATTTAGTTATTTTCGGAGAGGGGGCTTTCTGACAAAACTAAAATTTTTACCGTTGCAGTATCGGAATGATCTGCAACGGCTTTTTTATGCCTTTTAACGAATTATGTAGCACACACTTTAGTGTGTGTTGTATTAAATTTATAAACTTTTAGTCTTTCTTTTCTAGCCTATTTTTGTTCTTTGATGTTTTGAGTTGTAATTTTGTGGTATAAAATTTTGTTGTGCTACTCTCACTCTAAAGAGTGAGTTACATTTAATACATTTCTCACTCTAAAGAGTGAGCTACCAAAATGAATTTACTCAAAAAACATTGGTGGAAAATTGCTTGTGTAATTATCCTTTTTTATACCATTATTGGTGGGCTTTTAGTTGAAGTTCCACGCCTAAATATTCTCAACGAAACTATCAGAAATCTATTTTTCCACGTTCCGATGTGGTTTGGAATGGTTCTGATGTTGTTTGCTTCTGTTATTTATTCGATAATGTATCTCAAAACCTCAAATCCAAGACACGACGACTGGGCTGTAGAACTCGCAAATTCTGGAATTGCTTTTGGAATTTTAGGAATCTTGACTGGAATGTGGTGGGCAAGATTTACTTGGGGACAATTTTGGAGTGGTGACCCAAAACAAAATGCTTCTGCTATCGCCCTTTTGATTTATTTTGGCTACTTGCTTTTGCGTAGTGCATTGCCAGATGATGAAAAAAGAGGCAGAATAAGTGCAGTTTTCAATATTTTTGCCTTTGCTACTTATATTCCTCTTATCTATATTTTGCCTAGAATGGTAAATTCGCTACACCCTGGGGCTGAAGGAAACCCTGCTTTTAGTGCGTATGATTACGACAATGACTTGAAACAGGTTTTTTATATTGCTATAGTTGGTTGGACACTTTTGGGAGTTTGGGTGGCACAACTTCGTGCCAGAATGCGAAGAATTGAATACAAAATGCTTTTTGATTAACTGTATAAGGAACAATTACGAATTTAATTCATTGATTATCAATTTATTAACAAATTAAAAATAGTAGTTGATTTAATTTTCATTCCT
>DAIUBX010000113.1:994-5859 GCA_036846465.1 Bernardetia sp. | reverse complement strand
TAAATAATACTCATTCAAACAGACTACAAAGTCTGTTATATAAAATACATTTCAATGAAAAATATATATCTGCTCTTACTCATTTTCTCTTTTGCTTTTTCGCCTTTGATGGCTGTTGCTCAAAATGAAAATACAAGTACAGAACAAACTACCGAAGTTGGTAAAAACGGCAAAATCCCTGTTACACAGCGAGATTACGAAAATACAGAAGTTTCGATGGCTGATACATTTAGAGCAGACGGCAAAATTTATGTCGTGGTAGCTGTTTTAGCAACTATTTTTGCAGGAATTGTAGTCTTTTTAATTGCGACAGAATCCAAACTCAAAAAATTAGAAGACTTAGTTTATTCTGAACGAACTTCAAAAGAAAAGATTTAAAACAACGCTTTAAGGCTATTTTTCGTTAAAAATAAAAGAATCGAATCAACCAAAACTCATAAAACTATGAAAATTTCACATATAATTGTTCTCGTTATTATTGCTGTTGGTATCGGAATTTTTGTCAGTTCTAGTGATAATGCTAGTCAGTACGTAGATTTTGATAAAGCTCTTTCTATCGCAAAAAATGGCGACGACAACAAAATTCATGTTGTGGGTGAGCTTCCTAGAGATGCAAATGGTGAGGTAATCGGAATTGAATACAATCCGATGGCAGATGCTAATTTTATGGCTTTTCAGCTCATTGATGAAAAAGGAAAAAAACAGCGTGTCATCACCAGTACGCCTCCTCCTTCTATGACAGATTTCAAACGTTCTGAAAAGGTCGTTGTGATTGGAAAGTATGAAAATGAGCAGTTTGTAGTAAGTGATATTCTTTTGAAATGTCCTTCTAAATATGAAGAAAATACTGTTGCTGTCAAGTAACTAAAAATCCCTAAGGGTTTTGAAAACCCTTAGGGATTAAATTTTAAATCACATCACGCTTATTTTTCACTAAGTCATACATCAATTCTCTAGCTCGGTGTAATTGTGCTTTTACAGTTCCTAGAGGAGCATCAAGTTCTTCTGCAATTTCATCATAAGAAAGCTCATCAAAATAGCGTAATTCTACCAATTTTTTATATTTTGGAGGAAGTTGGTCGACAAAATTTCGTATAATTTCCATTTTTTGCGTTCTAATTGCTTCTTCTTGTGGCGTTAGATTTTGGTCTGGAACGTCCATCTGAATCTGTTCGCCCGAATCATTTTTATACGGTGTATGCAAACTAAGTGTTTCTAATTTTTTCTTACGAATAAAATCGATACAGTTATTGGTCGCAATACGGAAAAGCCACGTACTAAACGTATATTCTTTCTTAAATTTCTTTAGACTTTTAAATGCTTTTGTAAATGCTTCGACAGTCAAATCTTCGGCATCATCCGTATTTTTTACCATTTTGAGAAGCATAAAATACACCGAATTTTTGTAGCGATTCATAAGTTCAGCATAGGCTTGTTGGTCGCCTTTTACTGCCAAATCTATCAAATCAAAATCTTTTAGAGCTTTGTCGGAAAATTCTTTATCATCAGCATTTGATAAAGGATTTTTATTTTCTTTTTCTTCTGATTTTTCGGTATTTTTTTTATTGTCTTTCATCAATAGAGGTGTAATAAATACTTTTTTGTAATGAGTTATTACTCTTTTTAGGAGAAATAACTTTTATTTTATCTACTTCTAATCTTTATAAAATTAGTCGTTTTATTCTTTGTCTTTATAAAGCTATTTTTAATCCATAAATCAAAACTAGGTAAGAAATGGTCATTTTGACACACTTTTTAGGATTTGCTTTGTTAAAGTTTATTTTCATGTTATCTCCATTTTCTAGGAGGAAAAAAAACTGCGCCCATTCCTACCACGAAATAATAAAAAATAAATACGATTTCAAAACAAAAAAAGGTGGTAAAAAATTCCCTTAAAAAACTTGTGAAGAAGTTTTTATGATTAGAACGCATAGAAACGTAATTATTTTGTATTTGGTTGCAGAATATACGCAAAATAGCAAAAAAAAGCAACTGACGAAAGACTTCAAGACCTAAAACTTCATAAAAGCCATTTATCAAAAATCCTAAAAGAGCAACATACCAAAAAAAGATACTCAAAGGATAAATACTAGAAATAATTTTTTGACGAAAAGAATATTTTGTTCCAACAGCTAAATGTCTTCTTTTTTGATGTAACCATTCTCTAAAATTTTGAGGAGCTTTACTCTCTGTTTGTCCATCTAAACAAATACTTACATTTTTATAAAAACGTTTTTCTGAAAAAATCAAATCATCATCTCCTCCTAACTGAGAAGCTATTTTTTCAAATGTGGTTTCATTATTTTCATTAAAAAAAACAGCCTTTTTATACGCCAAATTTCTCCCAACTCCCATATACGCCATTCCAAAATTAGCAAAAGAGATATATTGAAGAGCCGTAATGAGAGTTTCATTCTGAATAAACCAATTTAGAAAGCCATTGTTTTCTTTTTTATATAATGAAATTCCAACAACGGTATTTATTTTTTCATTGAATGAATTTGCGATTTTTTCTATCCAAAACTCATCTTTTGGTAAGCAATCGGCATCAGTCAATAAGATAATTTCATTTTTAGCTGCTTGTATTCCTGTTTGTAAAGCATATTTTTTTCCATTCCAGTTTTGAGGTTTTTCTTTTATAGAAATAAATTTAAATTGTTTTTCAGAATTTTCCAGTTTAAATTTTTCTAAAATTTCTAATGAATTATCATCCGAACAGTCATTAATTACAATTACTTCAAAATTGTCATAGTTTTGATTGAAAATAGAGATTAATAATTTTTCTAAATTGTGTGCTTCATTTCTTGCTGCAATGACAACAGAAATAGATTTTTTAGAAGGTTGTTTTAAGTGTTTTTTATAAAAAAGTAATTTAAAAATTACGACAAAAAAACTACCTTGTAGAACAAGACTGATTCCTAGAAAAATCCAAAAAATATAAATTTGATTCAAGTAAATTCGTAATTTTTAATTCGTAATTGACTTACGTCGTCTTTCAGTTCGTAATTTTTTAAAATACGACCAACTTGTTTCATTGGGTTGCGAATATTCTGTTGGTGCATGTTCGAAAATAGGCTGTTTTGCTCTTACATACTCCTTTACATCTTGTGGCAAACCTTCAAAGCCTTCCAAAACTTTATAACCTCTACATTGATACACTAAATATCCTTTTCTATCTCCCATATTCATAAAAGGAAGCCATTGTCCGATGCGTGTCCACGAAATAGTCGCAGGAATATCTGTCAGCAGGGAATTTTCTAAATCAGATTTTCGTACAAAAAACTGAAATAATTCAGCACCTTGATACAAATCACTTTGTACATTTTGAGGAAACTCTTTGCGAGTAATAAGTGATGGATAAGTCAGAAAAATATCAGCATAAAAACAAACTTCTTGTCCCAATTCACTATAAGGAAGTCCATAAATTTCACTTTCATCAGGATTTTCTTTGATTACATAAGGAAAATATTGATTTACAGGGTCATTCCAAACGTGAATTACTTCTACAGAATCCGTATTTTCACTCAATAATGGATTTTTCATTTTTTCTAAAATTACTCCCGTTTTTGGGTTGGTGTATAAAGCAACTTCTCTAGTCAGTAATTGTCTTGAAGAATCATTTTTTATCCATCTTGAGACACTAAAACCTTTCATTCCCATTATTTTTTTGCTTCTTTCTCCATCAATGAAAGAATAAATATTTCCTTCCCAATAATAAGTGCTTTCTTCTGCTGATTTTCCATTTTCTAAGCCTTTTATAGAGCTTCTAATTTTCATAAAAGTATCAAAATTTTGCTTATCATCTTCTAGATTAATTTTTTTATTTGGGTCAGAATCTAAAATTATTTCTTCTTTTGCTTCAATATTTTCAGTAGTAGATTCGGTATTTTGATTTATTTGGCTTTTCTTTGTTTGACAACTAGAAAAAATAAAAAGAGGAACAATTATTCCTATCCAAAATAAAAGGTTAAGATGTATTTGTTTGAACATAAATTGAGCTTTTTTGATAAAAATAGTAGTATGGTTGTTGTTAATACTAATTGATTTTCTGTAAAACTAAACAAATTAGTACGTTTTGGATTAATAATTTAGAGAATTTTTACAAAAAAATAGTACAAAATGGAAATTATTGGAAGAGTAGAAGAAGTAGGTCTGACAGATTTGGGTGTTCCTTCAATAGATGCCAAAACAGATACAGGAGCTTATACTTCCTCGCTGCATTGTCATAATATCAGAGTAATAGAAGAAGATGGAAAGCAATTATTGTGTTTTTCTATTTTAGACCCTACCCATGAAAGTTATCAAGAAAAAGAATATCGTTTAGAAGAGTTTTCTCAAGCGAAAGTACGAAGCTCAAACGGCGTAGCACAAACTCGCTACAAAATTCGTACACGCATACGTATAGGCAGAAGTGATTACAAAACCGATTTTACACTTACAGACCGAAAAAATATGCGCTACCCTATCTTACTAGGCAGAAAATTGTTGAGCAAACGATTTTTGGTGGATTGTGGTCACAAATACTTATTACCTCTACCCAAGAAAAAGAAATAAAAACAGCAATGAGCCATCATAATAAAAACTATTGGATTGAAAAACTAAATTTAGAATCGCACCCAGAAGGAGGTTTTTTTGCCGAAACCTATCGTGCTGAGGGGATTATTCCTAAAGAAACATTACCTAACAATTTTTCTGGAAGTTGTGCATACAGTACAGCTATTTATTTTTTACTTACTGGAGATACTTTTTCGGCTTTTCATCGTATTGCTTCTGATGAAATGTGGCATTTTTATGATGGAGATCCACTTTCTATTTTCTTTTTTGATGATTTAGGAAATCTTCAAGAAAAAGTTTTGGGAATGGAT
>DAIUBX010000113.1:0-984 GCA_036846465.1 Bernardetia sp. | reverse complement strand
TTCCTGCTGGGCTTTGGTTTGCTTCACGCTGTCAAAATCCTGATGGCTTTACTTTATCAGGTTGTACGGTTGCACCAGCTTTTGATTTCGCAGATTTTGAACTCGCCAACTATGAAGAATTATCAAAAGAATTTCCAAAACATAGTGAGCTAATTAGAGAACTGACACGTATTTAGAAGATGATAATGGAGTTATTTAAGAATGGTTTTTTGCATCTATTTATTGGTATCACTACACTAAAACACCAACAAAGGCTAAAATTTGGTTTTTAAGATTATAATTCTTCTACCTTTTCCAAAATATCTGAAATTTCATCAAAATCGGTATAACCACCCATTCCGACTTCTGTTTCAGTTTGTCCTTTAAAAGCGATTCCTTTTATTTTGGTTTGAGAAAGTAAATCAATTACATTTTTGTTCGTAATTCCAAAACACAAAATAATAGGGAATTCTTTAGACAATTTTGCTAAAAGTTGAATTTCTTTATCAGATAAATTTTCTTGATTTGAGTCAATCAAAAAATAATCTATTTCAGAATTTTCTTTTGCTACATTTTCTATTTCCTCCAAAGAAGTAGCATAAATAACAGGGAAATTATAACCTTTTGATTTTAATTCTGAAAAAAGAGCTGTTTGAGAAATCTGCACAAAATCAATCATATAATCTGAGTTTGAAAGTATTTTGTGTGCTTCTTCGCTTATGGTATTACCTTCTAATTCTGCCACAATTTTACAACCTGTTATCCAACCCGAAATCTGTGCAAAATCTTGTTCTGAAACATAATTTTTACTAGTTGGATTCAATGAAAAACCAATCATCATATCCAAGACTGTTCCCATTCCTGCACCGAAACGAGCATCATGAAGATTTGTAATACTGCTTAATTTTATAATTGGGGTAGACATAAATAAAAATCAATTACGAATTAAAAATTAAAAATTACGACTAAAATCCATTGAATCTATATTTTTTATAACTCAATGAT
>DAIUBX010000112.1:0-8088 GCA_036846465.1 Bernardetia sp. | reverse complement strand
CACAAAACAATTTCTTACCTAGAACAACTAAAAGTAGGAAAAGTTATTTTGCGTTTATTCATTTATTCATTTATTATTTTTAGTATTTGGGTCTGTAATCTAATTTGGTTTAAGCCTTTTAATATCGAACTCTTTTATGAACGTATGTTTATAGAATATGGACAAGACGACCCTGAACTAATGAGTCGTTTGCATCTTTTGGAAAAATACGGAATTACGTACCACAATAGCCAACTGACAGACATTTCTGATGCAGAGCGAGATAGAAGATACAAACAAAGTATTGTGCGTAATTTTGAGATGCTCCGAACTTATAAACGTTCTCAACAAACAGAAGAAGAACTTCTATCTACCGAGGTTTTGGATTGGTATTTAGAATTAGAAGTCCTTCACAATGAATTTCGTAAATATGAATATCCTGTAAATCATATTAATGGAATACAAGTAGAATTGCCTCGTTTTATGATAGAAGTACATCAAATCAAAACGCTTGGTGATGCCGAAGATTACTTAGAACGCTTATCTAAATTTGATGTTAAATTTGACCAACTTATTCAACTTCTTGAATCAAGAAAAAATGAAAATGTAATTCCTCCTCGTTTTATTTTGCAACGAGTAATTGATGAAACAAAAGATTTTATTTCAAGAGATGTAGAATATAATTTGTTGTACAAAGATTTTGCTCGTAAGGTAGAATATGCAGAGCGAATTTTGCCTCTTGCAAAGCACGAGTTAAAGGTAGAAGCAAAAGAAATTATAGAAGATGATGTTTTTCCTGCTTATCAAAAATTAGTGGATTATTTAGAAAATGAACTTGAAGATTCAACTGATGAGGCTGGTGTGTGGAAATTAGGTAAGGATAGTGCCTCAGCAATTATGTATTATAAAATAATGCTAATGGTTCATTCTCATATTTCATTAGAAGAATCTACAGAAGAATATCATCAGAGAGGTTTAGGAGAAATTAGTGATTTGAGAGAAGAATTAGCAAGTATTTTTGATTCATTAAAATTTCTTCAAAAAGATTCTATTTCAAAAAATTTGGCTAGAATAAATAACCGTTTACCTACTGATTTTACTGTTGGTAATAATGATAAAAATTATTTAGCTACCTATCAACATTATTCAGATTCTGCTTTTCAGTCTTTTAGTCATTTTTTCTTGTATCAACCCAAAGAACCTCTCAAGTTAGTTCGTGTTCCTTTGCCGTCAGAAAATAGTTCGCCTTTATTAGAATTTCACGGAGGACACGACAAAACACGCCCTGCACTTTATATCAATCTAAAAAATGCCGAACAGATTCCTCAAAATAAAATTCCTGTTTGGATTTATGAAAAAGCAGGAGGACGCTACATTCAATCTTGGTACGAACAACAACTTACTAATATTCCTACTTTTAGACGAGTGCTGCAATTTGATGTCTATTATGAAGGTTGGGAAGGATATTTTGCCGATTTATTGAAAGATGAAAATAAAAATTCTATTGATTATTATGATGACTTATATGTAAAAATTGGAAAAATTCAGCACGAGCTTTTTATTACTTCTCTTTTAGTGGTTGATACTGGAATTCATCTCAAACAATGGACACGAGAAGAAGCTATCAATTTTTTGGTAGATAACACGGGACTTCCTAGAGAAGAAATGAAAAATGAAGTAGATAAAATTGTCGTTCGTCCTGCTCAAGCTACTATTTATAAAATTGGTAAAATCTATTTCAAAAATTTAAGAGAATATACAAAAGATGCTTTAGGAGATGATTTTAACTTAAAAGAATTTCATGAAGTTTTATTAAAAAATGGACATATTCCTCTTCCTGTCTTAAAAAGGCAAGTAGAGCATTTCGTTACTGAAAAAAAGAAAGCTACCATAGAAGAGAAATGACACAAGAAGAAGAACAAAATAAAACCCAAAATAAAAAAGAGATTCTTTAATATTCTATTTTTGCATAAGACTTACAATTTTCTAAGAAAATAACAGCATCACATACTTTTTCTATTTGCATATTCTGATAGGTATGTCCCATGATTCGGCTTTTTATTTTTTCTTCCAAAATTAGAGTTCCATAGTTGAGCAAAATAGAAAAATTTATTAGCTTATTTTGTTCTCCTCGTTTTATTGGTCTATAAGATTGCGCTACGTACTCTAGTGTACTTCTTTTTGGTTTTTTTATTTTTCTAGTTACAAATGCTCCTTTTCTAGTTCCAAAAAGAGCTGAATAGGCAATAAAGAAGTATTTATCCTTGAATTTTTTGTTCAAATATTCTCCAAAACACATTCTATCTTTCTGGAAAAAAGCTCCATCAATACTTTTGGCATCTTTATAAAAATGAGTAGTCGAACCCCATAAAATTATGTTCTGATTGGGGTAATGTTCTCTCAAAAAATCCATATTATCTAGCATGTATTTATCTCTCTTATTTTGTTGTTCTTCAAAAGTGGTATTTGCTTGAGTAGAATGTAATTGCAAAATAGTTGTCAGTGCTTGAATTAAAAAAATATCTTCTTCTGTATTTTGCTCTTTGGTGGACTGCATAAATGATAAAATTAATTCAGTGTAAGGCAGTAGAGTTTCATATAGTTGTTTTTTATTGACGAACATATTTGAAAACCCAGTATGAGTCAGAGGATATAAAGATTCATAATATGCCATTTTTTCCTCTTCTGACAGCAATGTTTTAGATTGTGGATTTCTACTCAAATAATTATCAATCGAATTTTTTAGATTATCAAACGTCTTTTCTCCTGAAAAAGTAGTATCAAAACCAGCTATTATAATACTGTCTCCTTTTGCGTTTTGCTCTTTTATAAAATCAAAAAGCTCAATAAACTCTTGACAAGGAAAAAGATTATACATTCCATCAAATAAATCTTTATTTTCGCCTGTTTTTAAAAATTTTTGGTAAGCCATATACATATCAAAAACATTAGATTCGAAGGCTATAATTTTAAAATCTCGCTGCGTAGTTAGTTTTTTTATTAAATCTATTCGGTGCGTTGTAATTGTTCCTTCTGTGTGAGTTGGGTTGCCAAGCGCAAGAATTTCTACATTTCTCCTAAGCCTTGAAGTAATTATTTCATTAATCGAATCATTTATTTGTGCCTTTACAGTATCGAAAGAGCTGATAATCAAAAGAATAGAAAATAAAAGTGATAAAACTGAAGAAATTCTAAATTTATTTTTGAGATAACAATACATATTTTTTGATAGAAATTTATTTTATAAAATAATTTATACAAATACGATTTGGCTATTAATTGCGCTGCAAATAACAAAAATTAACGATGAAAAAATAGCCCTACCTTAAAAAATAATTCTGATAAAACTTGCATAATCAAAATTTAATTTCTATATTGTATCAAATTACAGAATTAAAAAACACAAACGGTGCTTTTTAAAGAATTTTTAAAACAGTATTTAAACAGAAAATGAAATCGTCATTCTCTTTTTAAAAAACCTAAGAAAGTAGTATTACTCTTGAGACCTTCAAATTTGTTTATGATTTTTTTGAAAGGGTAATAGTACAGCGTTTTAAGATAAAACAATGTAACTCGTTAAATGTAGAAATATCTAAACTAAATTATTCAATCGGAATTTTTTAGATTTTTAGAAAAATCTACTTCTTATGTATTTTTTTATTAGTATTTCTAATTTTTGTAAAACTTAAATTTTATACTATATGACATAAAAAATCTTCAGATTTGTTTTTAGAAAAGTTTATTTATTCAAAATAATGAATCACTTTAAGTTCTGTTTGGAAAGTTGTTATTCAAAAGGCTTGAGTAAAATCCAAGTGCGATATAGTTGTAAGATAGCTTAAAGAACTACTTGCAGTTTCTTTTTAGATAATTTTCTGTTTCAATTTTTATACGCATAAAAAAACGTATAAAAGTGATGACATAACTTTTACAGTAAATCAAAACACGTTTATTTAGTTTTATTTTTTTTCCCTTTGGAAAGTAATGAAAATCATTAGCTTAAAAAACTCCCTGATTTTTAACCTTTCGCATCAAAGCGACCTCGTTTAGTTTTAGTTTTGACTTCTTGTAATTTGTAATTCTTATTTTAGTATTTTTATTTTAAATTTTTAGAATAAATAGCACATAGATTTGTAAAAATTATCTAGTTTCAAAAAACATTTCAATCAGTTATTATTTTCTAGCTTGTTTAGATTGATTAGAGTAATAACTTCATTTGTATCTTTAATTATGTTTCACCTTAGAGCTACCTAAAAAAAATAAATTTGCTCAACACACCTGTTAATCTCAATTCAAGATGTATTTCTTTTGTTCTAAATGCAGGACTCAACTAATAGGTCAGTAAGCCACTAGGAAATCAGATAATGTATAGTTAGTTATAAAACAAGTAAAATCTGTTTTAGTATTTTTACATAATCTATTTCACGATAATTCATCTTTTTCGCTTACTTGTCAGATAAAGTGAAATTTATTTAGTCTATTTTACTTAGTTGTATTTTATCCTGTCTAACCTAAAAATCAATTTTATTCAAATACTTAGTAGTTATGTATTCTTAGTATTCACTTGTGATGTTTAATTTGTATATTTAATTTACGTGTACTTTTGATACTTTTGAGTTAGAATCGTTTTAGGACAAAAAAACAGCGAACAAAGTCAGTTTTTATTAATTATATTTTTATTTAAAATTTGTTCATTCGTTATGAAATCATCTTATACAAGCTAATCCTTGTCATTCCCTTAGAAATATTCTAAAAATGACAAGGATTAGTTTTTTTATTTATTTTTTTAAAAAAAACATTATCAAGAGCCAGTTAGTTGATGAGACGTATTTCTATTTTTCATCAAAACTAAAAAATAAAATGAGCATCAAATCCATTTTTTCACCTGTTTTATCATCTCTTTTTTTATCTATTCTCCTAATTTTTTCAACTGCCATTTTATTTTCAAGCTGTAAGAGCAATAAAAAAATGGCTAATCTTACCGAAAACGAACAACTCGCCAGAGTTTGGATGTTAACAGACATGAATCTAAACGACGGAAATAACTTTTCAAAAGAAGACTTTACAAAAGCAGGAGCTAAACTAGACCTTACCAAACTAAAAGAAATTACAACTGACTTAGAAGGCAAACGCATTGCACAAGGCAGCGCATTTATGGGTTGTAATACTATCTTTTTTACAATTTCTACCAATGACAAAACAAATTCAGGCAATAATATAAGTTTTTCACAAGTAGGAATGACAAGAAAAGCCTGTCAAAAAAACATGGAATTAGAAACCAGTTTTAGTAAAAATCTTTCTGATATGATAAAATATCAATTGGAAGGACAATTTTTGACGCTTTCTTCAGCAGAAGGAAAAAGAATGAAATTTGTGGCTCAAGATTGGGACTAGCCATATTTAGACCTATACGATTTTGAAAATCTTATAGCTTGATATTAAATTCTCTATCTATCTTTGTGCTATGCAATCAACATTTTACTTTTTGGATATTTTTTTAGCTGATTTTTTTTCTTCCTCAAAAAAAGTCAGCTTTTGTTCGTTTTTCAAGGTTTTCAAAATTATTGGAATCTTTGGAGTGGGTGTTTTATATTTTTTATCTTCTCCTTCACAGGCTCAAACCAATACAAATGTTCTTTGGGCAAGTGAAGTAATTGATTTTTCTTCTGAATATTTTGATGAAAATAATCCCACTCAACACACAGCAAAACAGGTTCTAGGCAAACCAAATGTTCTTCCTGCTATTTGGCAAAGTCCGTGTGCTTGGTCACCAGCTCGTCCAGAAGCTCGTCAAGATGAATGGATACATGTTGGTTTTGAAAAGTCTATTTTTGTAAAACAGATTGCTGTCGCTGAGAGTTTTGGTGCAGGTGCAATTTCGGCAATTATTCTTTATGACACAGAAGATAAAGGACATTTAATTTATAAAAATCAACGAACAGAAGCAGCTTCCACACAAGGCAAAATGTTCAATCTTTTTCTAAAGAAAAAAACAACCTACCAAGTAAAATCTGTAAAAATAAAACTCAATACAATTGATGTTGGAGGGTGGAATAATATTGATGCCATTGGAATTTCTGAGAGTGAAATTCCTATAAAAGCAGAAATAAATATCACAGCAGCTATTCCTTTCAACCGAGTCGAACGACTTCCTCAAACCGTAAACTCTCCATACAGTGAAATTTTGCCTATTATTTCGCCTGATGGAAAAACACTTTTTTTTGATAGAAAAGACCACCCAAAAAATACACCTTCTATTTCAGCAGAGAAAAAAAATGATGATGTTTGGTTTTCTCGCCATATTTCGGACACCGTTTGGAGTGAAGCCGAAAGGTTAAACGAACCTGTCAATAACAATCAACACAATTACGTTTGTTCGGTAACACCTGATGGAAATGTTATTTTACTTGCAAATGCTTATTTACCTTCTGGAAAAATGGAACAAGGTGCATCGATTTCTTATAAAACTATCGACGGTTCGTGGTCGTACCCAGAGCCTTTAAAAATAAAAGATTTTTATAACACAGATAAATATGCAGAAATTTGTCTTTCGCCTAACCGAAAAGTTTTAATTATGGCAATTCGTAGAGAAGACACTTTTGGGTCAAGAGATTTGTACGTTAGTTTTCTACAAAAAGATAATTCGTGGTCTGCTCCCAAAAATATGGGCGCAATGCTCAATTCAGCAGCTTCTGAAATTACGCCAACACTCTCATCAGATAACAAAACACTTTATTTTGCTTCGGATGGAAGAAGCGGGTATGGAAGTTTTGATATGTATGTAAGTAGAAGATTAGATGATACTTGGACAAATTGGAGTGAACCTATGAATTTGGGAAATGTCTTAAATTCAGCAGGTTGGGACGCAGGATATTCCATCGATGCTAGTGGAGAATATGCTTATTTTTCTTCTTCCAAACATTCAAATAAAAATACAGCTTCTGAATTGGATATTTATCGTGCAAAACTTCATGTAGAAGTTCGTCCAGACCCAATTTTACTTATTTCGGGAACGGTTTATAATTCCAAAACAAAAGAACCAATCGGAGCAGAGATTTTTTATGAAACATTGCCATTAGGAGAAAATGCAGGAACAGCACAAGCCGAACCACAAACAGGAAATTATAAAATTGCTCTTCCTCCAAATTCAAATTATGGCTTTTTAGCAAAATCAAGAGGATTCGTTTCGGTAAGTGAAAATATTGATGCGACAGGAAATGAAGTCTATAAAGAAATAAAACGAGATTTGTATCTTACACCGATTGAAGTCGGACAAAAAATAAGATTGAATAATGTTTTTTTTGAACAAGGAACAAACGAATTATTGAAAGAATCGTATCCCGAACTTGACCGTTTGTTTATTTTTATGTTAGAAAATCCTACTATTACTATTGAGGTAGAAGGACATACCGACCTTGAAGGAGTTCCGACAATGAATATGAAACTTTCTGCTTTGCGTATAAAAGCAATTCAAGATTATTTAGTTAGGAAAAAAATTGACCAAAAACGCATCGAAACTCGTCCGTATGGAAGTACACAACCTATCACACGAAAACGAGATGAGGAAAGTAAGAAGCTCAATCGTAGAGTGGAATTTAGGATTTTGAGTTATTGATTTACTTGTAATTGTAAAAATGTATTTCATTCTCTGTGTTCTCTGTGAACTCTGTGTTTAAAAAAACGTAAATAATTATATTTTTATGAACGATTACATAAAATTCATAGACAGCAATTCTATAAAACTAGGAAAGATAGCTTTCGAAATGAAAGACTATACATTCAGTCTTACCAATTATAAAAAAGCAATAAAAAAACTTAGACAATACAAAGGAAAAAATACCTATCCGTTACATTTGATTAGTCTTTTGGAAAATAAAATCAATGAAATTCAAGAAGAGGAAAAAAATGAAAATAGTAATTCACAAAAATTAGATTATCAAAACTGGAATCTTTCTAAAAGCTCATTTGTCAAAGGAAAACAATGTGTAAAATATCTGTATTTGGACAAACACAAGAAAAAAGAGAGAACTCCACCCACCCAAAAAACACTAGAACTTTTTGAAAAAGGACATCAATTTGAAGACCTTTTTAGAGAACAAAATTTTGAAA
>DAIUBX010000111.1:5405-8097 GCA_036846465.1 Bernardetia sp. | reverse complement strand
TGTACAGGCTGCAATTTTGGAGATTTTGAGAGAGTTGAGAGAGACTGAAGACATGTCTGTCGTATTTATCACACACGATTTGGGTGTAGTAGCAGAATTTGCTGATAGAATTATTGTTATGTATCAAGGAAAAATAGTTGAAGAAGGTGCAGTTTGGGATATTTTTTCGAATCCTCAACATCCTTATACAAAAGGTCTTTTGGCGTGTCGTCCTCGTTTAGACTTGAAATTGCGTGTTTTGCCTGTTGTGTCAGATTTTATGGCAATGGATGAGCATGGAAATATTTCAGAGATTACGGAAGCAAAGTTTCAGTCTGTTGGTCAAGCCTTGATGTTAAACTTTCAAAGTGAAGCCGAACTGAGAAAGCACCACGAAAAATTAGTACTTCAAACTCCATTACTCCAAATAAAAAATCTGACAAAAGAATTTGTAAAAACGAAAGGATTCTTTTCAAATAAAAAAGAAACAGTAAGAGCTGTAAATGATGTTACCTTTGACGTTTATCCAGGGGAAATATTAGGTTTGGTAGGAGAATCGGGTTGTGGAAAATCTACTTTGGGAAGAAGTCTTTTGAGATTAGTTGAGCCTACTTCTGGAGAAGTAATCTTTGAAGGAAAAAATGTATTAGGATTGAATCAAAAAGAAATGAGAGCTATTCGTAAGGATATGCAAATCATTTTTCAAGATCCTTATGGTTCTCTCAATCCTAGAATGACTATTGGAGAAATTATCATGGAACCTATGCGAATCCATGGAATAATGAGTAATGATAAAGAAAGAAGAGCTTATGTTATTGAACTTTTAGAAACTGTAAATCTAAATGCGTATCATTTTAATCGTTATCCTCATGAGTTTTCTGGTGGACAGCGTCAGCGTATTTGTATTGCTCGTGCCCTTGCTTTGCAGCCCAAATTTATTATTTGTGATGAATCTGTTTCTGCATTAGATGTTTCAGTACAGGCTCAAGTTTTGAATCTTTTGAATGAATTAAAAGAAAAATTTAATCTTACTTATATTTTCATTTCTCATGATTTAGCTGTTGTAAAGTTTATTGCTGACCGTATTTTGGTTATGAAAGACGGACAAATTGTGGAAACAGGTTTCTCAGAAGATATTTACGATAAACCGAAACGAGCCTATACAAGAGAACTCATTAAAGCCATTCCTAGAGGAGATTTGGATACAATCAGAAGAACAATGCTCAAAAGAAAGTTGCAAAAGTCTATTTAGGAGTTTATTATTCTTTATTAAAATCTTTTTCTTTCTAAAATTGTAATATTGCCACATCAATACCTACTCATGCAATAAATGTAGTGTACTCTGTACCGTACCTTTCAAGATGCGAAAAATGTACCGTACCTTTCAAGGTGCGAAAAATAAAAATAATATATGAATTTTTCTCTTTGGTTAGAAAGTTTTTCGATGGCACTTGGCGCATTGAAAAGTAATTTATTAAGAACTTTACTGTCTCTTTTAGGTGTTACGATTGGTATTTTCGCCATTATTGGTGTGCTTACTTTTGTTGACGCTTTAGAAAAGGGAATCAAAGGTAGTTTGTCGTTTTTGGGAGAAAGTGTTATTTATGTCCAAAAAATGCCATGGATTTTTGCTGCTGATTATCCGTGGTGGAAATATATAAACCGTCCAGATCCAAGTATGGAGGAATTTGATTTTTTAGAAAAAAATCTTACTCAAGCACAAGCTGTTTCTGTTTTTGCTATTCGTCCTAATTTTACTGCCAAATATAAAAAAAATAGCCTCTCTGGTTTGGTCGTACAAGGAATTACATTTCAACACAATATTGTAAGTGATATTCCTATTCAGTATGGACGCTATTTTACCCAAATTGAGGTAGATAGAGCTGTTGAAGTGGTTATTTTGGGAAATACAGTTGCACAAGATTTGTTTGGAGAAGGAAATGTAGAAAGTGCCATTGATAAAATTATTAAGCTAAAAGGGAGAAAATTTAGAGTAATAGGAGTTCTGAAAAAACAAGGTGATAATCTCCTAGATGCCCCTAGCAATGATAATATTACAATTATGCCATATTACACCTTAGCTAAAATGATTCCTGAAGGAAAAACAGGAGTACAGCCTTCTATTTCCATAAAAGGATTTGATTATGATAAAGATTTACAAAATGTAGAAGGGGAAATTACAGGACTTTTACGAATAAAGCGAGGATTACGACCAAAAGAAGAAGAAAATTTTGCTCTAAATAGACCCGAACAGTTTGCTGTTTTTTTAGATGGTGTAATTGCTGTTCTGACACTTGCAGGTTGGGTAATTGGTAGTTTTTCAATTTTGGTAGGAGGTTTTGGGATTGCAAATATCATGTTTGTTTCTGTCAAAGAACGTACTTCACTCATTGGTGTTCAGAAAGCATTAGGCGCAAAAAAAGGCTTTATTTTATGGCAATTTTTATTGGAAGCAATTCTTCTTTGTGTTATTGGAGGAATTGGAGGACTTATTTTAGTTTCATTCCTTTCTTTATTTTCTAGTGATACCTTTGTAATTTCGCTCTCTGTCAGTAATATGGTTTTGGGTGTAAGTGTTGCTACCATTATCGGAATTGTTGCTGGAATTGTACCTGCTATTTTGGCTGCAAAATTAGACCCTGTGGAAGCGATGCGTTCGGCGTAGCCCAATGCTATTAAGCTAAGCGTTTTTTATGTCGCTCGTGGGACACGA
>DAIUBX010000111.1:3638-5395 GCA_036846465.1 Bernardetia sp. | reverse complement strand
TAATGCAAGTATTCAAAAAAATCGTCTTTATCTGTATTTTCAAGTCCTACTAATCCTTAGCCAATTAGTTATAGTATTTCCCACTCAAAAAATACTTTGTATTTATCCTGTAATTTATCATACAAATCGTATAAATTACTCGCTAATCAATTACGGTATTTTGTATTTTTTTCTATCTTTAAACCAAAGTCAGAAAAACACACATACAAACTATTCCATTTTATGCTGCATCAGATTTCAAATCAAACTATTTCTATTCAAGAAATTTATCAACTAGCCAAAAACCATACAAAAATAGAGCTTTCAGAAGAAAGCAAAGCACAAATAATAAAAGCACAAGTCTATTTAGAAAATCTTATCACACAGAGCGAAGAAGCCGTTTATGGTGTCAATACAGGTTTTGGATATTTATGTAATTACAAAATTCCGAAAGAACAAATCAGTGAATTGCAAGAAAATTTGGTTATGTCCCATGCCTGTGGAATGGGCGATGAAGTACCTACTTTTATAGTTCGTTTGATGTTACTTCTCAAAATTCAATCGCTTTCTTATGGACATTCAGGCGTTCAACTTCAAACCGTTCAACGACTTGTCGATTTTTATAATGAAGATATTTTACCTGTTGTTTATGAACTCGGTTCTTTGGGTGCTTCTGGCGATTTAGCTCCTTTGGCTCACCTTGCTTTGCCTGTTATTGGAATGGGAGAAGTTCAGATAAAAGACCAAAACGGAATTTATAAAAAATATCAATCTGAAGAGATTTTAAAACAAAAAAATTGGAATCCCATAAAATTAAAGGCAAAAGAAGGATTGGCAATGCTTAACGGAACGCAGTTTATGAGTGCCTATGGCGTTGCGTGTATGGTAGAAGCTGACAAATTGAATAATTTTAGTGATATAATTGGGTCGCTTTCAGCAGATGCTTTTTTGTGCCGTTCTGAACCTTTTGACGAACTTACTCACAAAATCCGTCCACACAAAGGACAAATTGCCACAGCAAAAACAATTAGAGAACTTTTGGAAGGAAGTGAAATTATGTTGCAGCCCAAAGCACACGTTCAAGACCCGTATTCTTTCCGTTGTATGCCACAAGTGCAGGGAGCAAGTAAGGACGCTTTTACGTATATCAATTCTGTTTTTGAGTGTGAAATTAATTCGGTTACAGATAATCCAAATGTTTTTCCTGATGAAGACAAAATTCTTTCTGGTGGAAATTTTCACGGACAACCTTTAGCGATTTCATTAGATTTTGCAGCGATTGCACTAGCAGAATTAGGCAGTATTTCGGAACGAAGAACCTATTTATTGATGGCAGGAGAACGAAATTTACCTCCTTTTTTGGTGCGTGATTCGGGTTTGCATTCGGGCATGATGATAGCACAATATACAGCAGCTTCGATAGTTAGCCAAAACAAACAGCTTTGTACTCCTGCAAGTGTGGACAGTATTATTTCATCAAAAGGACAAGAAGACCACGTTAGTATGGGAGCAAATGCAGCAACGAAACTCTACAAAATTCTTCAAAATGTAAAACGAATTTTGGGAATAGAACTCATGGCAGCAGCTCAAGCGATAGAATTTAGAAGACCTCTGAAAACATCAGAAAAGCTAGAAGAATTTTTATCAAATTATAGAAATTATGTAGAACCTCTACATAAAGATAGAATTTTGCATAATGATATGATGAAAAGTGTCGTTTTCTTGGAAGAGTATGAGATTTAATTTTGATAAATTATTATCTTTATATTTCCACTTAC
>DAIUBX010000111.1:0-3628 GCA_036846465.1 Bernardetia sp. | reverse complement strand
TCCAATCTTGGGGAGATTCAATAAATAAATGATTTTCAATTTCCTTTAAAAATAAGTCTAGGTATAGTTTTTTGCCTAGGCTTATTTTTGGGTGCAGTAAAAACGATGGCTCAAAACCTGTCTGTTGAAGAAATGATAGAACAAGTATATCAACTTCCAGAGAATACAAAGAAAGTAGATATGTTTAATGAAATTGCCAAAAAATACCGTGTATCTGATTTAGAAAAAACACAAAAATATGCGCAAGAAGCTATTAAGTTAGCTCAAAAAATAAAGTATTGGAAAGGAGAAGGAATATCAAACAATTATATAGGAGTAGCCTATTATTACTTAGGGAAATATGATGTCGCAAAAGAATACTGGCTCAAATCTATTGAAATTTATAAAAAATGTGATTGTGAAGTAGATAAATCTAACATTTACAATAATTTAGGAAATTTATCCAAAAATCAAGGAAATTACTCTTTAGCCTTTGAGTATTTTGATAAATCTTTAAAAATTCGTCAAGCCAAAAGTACCTACGATGATGTTTATGCGACTTACAATAATATAGGAAATGTTCATTTTTACTTGGGAGATTATCCTAAAACCATCGAAACCTATCTAAAATCCCTCAAAATAGCAGAAGATAATGATTATAAATTTGGAATAGGAACTTCACTATCCAATTTAGGTGTAGTTTATGAAAGAATGGGCGAAAATGAAACAGCTTTAGATTACTACAAAAGGTCTTTAAAAATCAAAAAAGAAATTGATGACAAACGAGGAATGGCTATTTCGTATAGCAATATTGGACTCATAGAATTAGACTTAAAAAACAAAAAAGAGGCTTTAACAGCTTTTCAAGATGCCCTCAAATTACTTGATGAAGAGGTTAATGATGCTCGTACAGAAGCATTTGTTCATAATAATATTGCAGAACTTTATCTTTTAGATTCTACAACTAATAGCATTGAAAAAGCAAAAAATCATTTAGAAATAGCCAAAAGTATTAGTGAAGAAATTGGTGACCAATACACTTTGGCGAGTTCGCTCATTATTTTTGCTAGAGCTTATCAACTAGAAAACAAATATGATTCAGCAGAATATTATGCTCAAAACTGTTTGAAGATAGCAAAAGAAATTCAAGCTCCTGATTTAGAAATGTCAGCGTATGAAAATCTTAGTGCTTTGTATGAAAAACAGAATAAATATAACGAAGCCTATACTTTTTATAAACTCTATTCAACAACAAAAAATGATTTGCTTGATGAAGAAAAATCAAATCAAATAACGAAACTGAATGCTATTTATGATACACAAAAGAAAGAAAAAGAGATTTTAGAGCTTAATCAAAAAAATATTCTCAATCAATTAGAAATTCAAACACAAAGAAATACAGCACAAGAAAGACAAGCCAAATTATCACTTATCGAAAAAGAAAACGAATTACAACAGCTTGAATTTTTGAAAAAACAGGCTCTAAAACAAGCCCAATATAACCTACTCAAAAAAGAAAAAGAATTAGAAAAAAGTATTAATCAAGAAGAAAAAGCCAAAAAAGATGCCCTCTTAGAACTCAAAGAAACCCAACTCAATCAAAAAAATTATTTTATTTGGGGACTTTCCTTGATTGCCATTTTGCTTATTGGAGCTGGTTTCTTTGCATATAGAAATATTTTATTCAGAAAGCGAACAAATAATCTTCTTCTCCTCAAAAATCAAGAAATCAATCAACAAAAAGAAGAATTAGAAGCCATTACTGAAAATTTGCAACAAGCAAATGAAGAAATTACACTAAATAGTAATGCTTTAGAACAAGCCTTTACTGCCATAGCCAGTAAAAATACACATATTACATCAAGTATAAATTATGCCCAACGCATACAACAAGCTCTTTTGCCACTTGAACAGCAATTCAGACAGCTTTTGAGTAGTCATTTTATCCTTTTTCTGCCTCGTGATATTGTGAGTGGCGATTTTTATTGGATAAAAGAAGTTGAGAATAAAATCTGGTTAGCAGTTAGTGATTGTACAGGACATGGCGTTCCAGGGGCGTTTATGTCTATGTTGGCAACGAGTGCATTGAATAATTTAGTTTTGCATAATCCAAATGTTACCCCAGCACAAATTTTGAAATTATTAGATGAAGAAATTTCAGAAAGTTTGCATCAAGCAACTACTAAAAATCGTGATGGAATGGATATAGCTCTTTGTTGTATAGATAAAGAAAAAAACACGCTTACTTTTGCAGGAGCAAACGCACCAATTATTTACATTCAAGGTGGAGAATTACACGAAGCAAAGGGTACAAAACAGGCGATTGCAGGATATTATAAGAAAAAAACACTTATAGAATTTGAAGATGTATCAATTCCTATTCAAAAAGACACTATTTTTTACATGTTTTCAGATGGATATAAAGACCAATTTGGAGGCTCTCAGAAAAAGAAAGTAATGAGTAAGCGATTTAAAAATCTATTATTAGAAAATCACAAGCAAGAATTAAGTGAGCAAAAAGAAAATTTAGAAATCTTTTTAGGAGATTGGAAAGGAAATGAAGAACAAATAGATGATATTTTGGTATTTGGATTTAAGGTATAATTATGATTCATTCTCACAAATTATCAAGCAAAAACAAAAAACACAAAAGTTTTTTAGAAGAAGAACGTAAAGACCCAATTACTGGCGATAAAATCATAGAAGGAAATGAAATCGTACTTTGTGGAGCTTGTAAGTCTGCTTTTTTGTTGGATTCTTGGAATTATATGGCTTGTAGTCATTGTAATCAGCCTTTTACGCTGAAAGAAATTCCTGCAAAACAGCATGTTGTAAAAGAATCAATAGTTGAAACAGAAGTAGAATACAAATTTAAAGTAAGTCCAAAATCTAGTCCAGATTTAATAGTTTTAGTATTTTTTGTCGTACAAATTCTAACTGCAAAGTTATTTGTGTTTTTGCTAAACAACAAAATGGGAACAACTGCGATTATACTTCTACTGTTTACAATTTTCACTCCTGTATTATATCACTTTTTTCAGTCTAATAAAAAGATAAAGATTAGTAGTTTGAAGTTAGTTATTTCATCATTATTGAACACAAAATCAATTTATTTATCAAAAATAGAAAAACTAGAATTTTTTGATTCTTCAAAGGATGGAAAAACTGTTTCATTAATTATGTTTCTGATGAATGGAAAAATAAAAAGATTCAAGATAATAAAAGACAAACACACTATTTCAGAAGTCAAAGACTTAAAAGAATACTTTGAAAAAAATAATCTGAGTGATAAAATTTCTCTCGTTTAAAAAAAGTAAAATAATTTGTTACTTTTCCTCAAAAAATGGATTATCAAAGAACAAAAGCTCTCAAATCGTAAATATTGTAAATAAAGACTCACATTTTATTTTCTTATTTGGCTATATTCTGTAAATTTACCATTACAAACAAAATTATGTTTTAAAAATAGACCTTAACACACTGGGCTATATATTTTACAAAAATGATTTAATATACTGCTCATCACATAAAAACTTACAGAACCTATGCGAGTAATTCAATTTAGAGAAGCCTTACGTGAAGCCATGAGCGAAGAAATGCGTCGTGATAAAAGCGTTTTTTTGATGGGCGAAGAAGTAGCCGAATATCA
>DAIUBX010000110.1:0-8126 GCA_036846465.1 Bernardetia sp. | reverse complement strand
CGCAAACCAAAAGAAATTATTGGAAATCATCATCCTAACATATTGATTAAAAAATAAAGGTTAAATTATTTTCAAATATTCTTTTGAAAAATAAAGCAGTCCAACGCAAAATGTTGTTTTAACAAATTTTTTATAATTTTTCAATTTGATAAATTATCAAATAATTTTTTCTTCTCAAAATTTATCAAAATTTTTATCACTAAAAAACCTGTCTATTTCATAAAGAAATAAACAGGTTTCTGTTTTTTTATAGAATAATCAAATTCAAAAATTACGCAATCGTAATATCTTTATTCAAATATACATCTTGAATAGCGTTTAGTAATTCTACGCCTTCGTTTAATGATTTTTGGAATGCTTTACGACCAGAAATAAGACCAGAACCACCAGCACGTTTGTTGATAACGGCTGTTTTTACTGCTTCTGCCATATCTGATGCACCTGAAGATGCACCACCCGAGTTGATAAGACCAATTCTGCCCATATAACAATTTGCTACTTGATAACGACAAAGGTCAATCGGATTGTCAGAAGAAAGGTCTGAATATACTTTTTTATGTGTTTTTGCAAAAGCAATATTATTAAAACCACCGTTGTTTTCAGGTAATTTTTGTTTGATAATATCAGCTTGAATAGTTACACCAATGTGATTTGCTTGTCCTGTAAGGTCAGCAGCAACGTGATAATCTACACCATCTTTGTTGAAGGCATTGTTACGAGCATAACACCAAAGAATGGTAGCCATTCCAAGTTCATGCGCTCTTTCGAAAGCTGCAGCTACTTCTTGGATTTGACGAGTAGATTCTTCCGAACCAAAATAAATTGTTGCGCCAACGGCTACTGCGCCCAAATTCCACGCTTCTTCTACTGAACCAAACATAACTTGGTCGTACTTATTTGGATATGTAAGAAGTTCGTTATGATTAATTTTTACAATAAAAGGAATTTTGTGAGCGTATTTTCTTGACATCAAAGCAAGGTTTCCGTAAGTCGTCGCAACAGCATTACACCCTCCTTCGATAGCTAATTTGATGATGTTTTCTGGGTCAAAATAATCTGGATTTGGTGCAAAAGATGCTCCTGCTGTATGTTCAAGACCTTGATCAACAGGAAGAATAGAAACATATCCCGTATTAGCCAAACGACCTGAGCCATAAAGCTGTCCCAAACTACGCAAAACTTGAGAGTTGCGATTTGAGTTAGCAAAAATTTTATCTACAAAATCAGGGCTAGGAACGTGTAAACGCTCTTTTGAAATAGCAGGAGTAGAAAAATTAAGAAGTGTTTCAGAGTCTTGACCTAAAAGTTCAGAAATACGGTCAGTAGATAGGTTTGCAGTATGAGCCATAAAGTATTTTGAGAAAAGAATGACAGAAAATGAATTTTGAATTTTTTAAAAGTGCTACAAAGGTACTAATTCAAATTCAATTTTGACTAAAATTACCCTTCAAAAGTATTCAAAACTATAACCTATCTGTTGATTTGGATATATTATCTATATCTTCTTCCGTTTTTATTGGTTTTCTTGCTTCATTTCTTCAGTCGTAAGGGTTTGTATCAGCAATCGCAATATTTTTGTCCATTTTTATAAACTACTAAATATACTTGCCATAATTTTGTTGAATCTTTTGTGAGTTAATTTACTTAATTTCTATATATTGATTAACCAAAGTTAAAATAACTTGTGTTCATATATTTTTTCTGTTTTTTTTGATGTTTTTTGAAAAGTAGCCTATTAAATCATTCATTTTCTTTCTAATTTTATATTTTATTACTGGATAGACTGTTTTTTTAAAAGGTAAATTCCTACCTTTTACAAAAAAGTACAAGATTTGATAGTTTGCTTCTTGCCTACAAAAATAACTTTACCAAAACCTATTATTTTACTTTTTATGAAAGAAAAAAAATTGATTTACTCTTCATTTTTTTGTTGTTTATTTTTATTTTATCTGCTGACATTCTGCTCTTCGCTTTTTGCCCAAAAACCACAGACAGCGATACAAACTGATTATTGTCATTTTGCAGGAACAATAAACGGAAATTTGCCTATTGTAATGGATTTGATGCAAGATGGAAATTCTTATTCGGGTAGTTATTATTATACAAAATATAATTTACCAATTCATTTGGAAGGACAAGCGAATAATAAAGGAGAAATAGAATTATTTGTAATGAATGATGAAGGCGAAAAAACAGAGTTTATTACAGGAAAAATAAATCGGAATACATTTGTTGGAAATTGGAAAAACAAAGAAAAGACGAAAAATTTACCTATTTCATTGGTTGAAGATTATTCGAAGAGCATTGATTTCAAAATTGTGTCCATAAAAGATAGTGTAAAATTATTCAAAAATAGAAAAGAAACACCTCAAGCCACTTTTTCAGATGTGATTTTGGAAGTGAGACAAGTTCCACAAGGAAGTAACTTAGCCAAAATCAAAGAATTACTAAAAAAACACCAATCTGTTCAGAGCGAACAAAATTCTCAAACAGCTAGACAAACCATAGAGAATAATAAAAAAACATTCTTTAAAGAGTATTTGGAGGTAAATCAAGACCAAGATGAAGAGTATTTGTATGCTGCAAATTGGGTCAATCAAAGTAGTGCAGATATAATTTTTAATGATAATTATTTTGCTACGATTGCTTTCTCAAATTATATGTATATGGGAGGAGCGCACGGAATGTTTGGTCAAACTTATCTTGTCATTGATACAAAAAATGGAAAAGAGCTAAAATTAAATGATATTTTTGATAAAAATGCTCTTGCGATTTTAGAAAAACGAATGATAAAAAAAGCATATGCTTATACCGATTATCAAAATGCTAGTTCATTGCAAGATGCAGGTTATTTGGTGGACAAAATAGAAGTCACTGGTAATTTTTCATTGACTGCCTTAGGAATTACATTTGTTTATCAACCTTATGAAATTGCGCCTTACGCAGCAGGAATGCCTTCTTTTTTGTTTACTTGGGACGAGCTTAAAGACCTTATTGAGGCAGAATCACCTGTAAATTCATTACTCAAAAAGCAATAAAAAGAATTATTTTATTAGTATCTTAGAGAGACTAAAATTTCACTATACGTAACTACTCCTATAATTATGAAAAAAAACAACTTTCTACTTGCCTTCGTTTTTGCTGTTTGTATTTTCCCTTCTTGTGGTGGAAACTTACATGCCACAACCGATAAAAATAATGCTGATTCTGTTACGACACAAGTAAATCAGGACATAGAAACAGATAAAAGTGTCAAAAAAATAGCCTTCGAAATCCTCGTAGATAGTGGTACTATCGAACTTGCAGCAGGAGAAGAAGGCTCTCCAATGGCTTCTTTTAAAGAAGAAATTTTGGTGGTTACAGAAGTGCCTAGTCAGACCAATTTGGAAACTATTCAAGCCATTTTACAGAAAAAACAAGAGTATTCTGGAGATGCAAAACAAGCATTAGCTCAAAAGAAAAAAAAGTATCTGGAAGGATATGTAGAAATGAACTCAGAAGAGGTAATGGGAATGTCAGCAGAATGGGAAAGGGATTTATCGACACAAGTAATTTATAATGACAATTATTTTACTACGATTGGTTTTTATCTTGATGAATATGGAGGTGGCGCACGTTCTTACTTTTCAGATTCGTATTTGGTTTTAGATTTGAAAAATAGTAAGCAAATTACTTTATCTGATATTTTTGATGAAAATGGAATTTCCCAACTCACAAAAAAACTAACTGACAAAGCAAAAGAAATGGCTCAGAAAGAAGGATCTTCTTCTATGGAAGATTATGGTTTTTTAGTAGAAGAGATAACGCCAACAGAACGATTTATTGTTACTGATAAAGGAATCGAATTTACTTATCTTCGTACCGAAATAGTAATTGGTTCTATGCCTTCACCGTCTTTTTTTATGAGTTGGGTAGAGTTGAAGGATATTGTAAAAAATGATTCTCCCATTCGTTCGCTTATTTTATAGAATATTTAAAATTCTTTTTACAAAGGTGCTAGAATATCATATTCAATCGTAAAAATCACTTAACTAATCTGTCTTTTCTGTCTTTAGGGTATTTATTGACCAACAAAAAAATATATACCCAACTCCAAGGAGAAAAATAATGCCCTACATACAAGAAAAAATATGTTCCTGCGTGAAAACAAACGCCTATGAAAATCAAAGTAAGTCTAATGTATTTGTTTTTGTGAAGGATAAATAAAAAGCTGATTTCCCAAACGATTGTAAAAATAGAAAGAAGAGTAACTAGGAAAGGATAATTTGATAAATTTTGCCCCAAGTCGGTAGGAGAGTTTTGTAAATAACCCAAAAGAGCATTTCCATTTATCCAATCAAGTCCTCCAATAAAAATTTTTTCAAGTCCAGAAGAAGTGTAAATCAATCCGATAGCTAAAAAAAGAAGGTAATTTTGAGGAATTAAATGAATAGAATTTTTATCATTTTCTAGATTGAATTTTTTAAAATTAGTTTGATACATCCAAAAAGGAAGTAAAATACAAGCCCAGTTCCAAGTAGCATATGTGTGCTCAATTTTCCCAAAACCATATAAAAATCCTTGTACATAAATAAATAATATAGAGCTTAAAATAACACAAGAAAAAATTATTATTTTGACTAAAACATTTTTCTTGCAAAACAGGACAATCAAACTACAAATAATTCCTATTCCAGTTATAACTTTGAGAAAAATAAATGAATTTTTAAGAAAAGAAAGTGAAGGAAAAGAAGGAGATAAAAATGTATAAAATGAAATAGGTTCGTATAAAATAGCAATTTGAGAATATTCTGTCAAAATCTCTAGCCATTCATTAGAGAGTAAAACAGTAGAAATCAAAAAATAAATAATCAAAAAATACTGAGTTCTTTGTGTTATTCTACCAGAATAGACAGAGTTGTTGATGAAATAGAATTTTGCTTTTTGATAGAATTTTGGAATAAAAAAAAGAGAGCAAACAGAACTTATAAATAAAAACCGAATTGCTATTTGGTCAGATTTTTTGATAAAAAAAGAAGCTTCAAAACGGTGTTTTTCTATTTTTAGGCGTGGGTAAAGACTTTCTACCAAATCTGAAAACCAAGTAATAGAGTCTTTTTGGCTAGGATTAAAATAGGCTAAGGTATAATTTCGAAGCCAAAACCAATAAATAAGTTGTGATAAAATTATCGATAAAATAACAAACCAAAATATTTTTTTACTTTGATAGTTTTTGATAAAACCTGTGATAAGATTTAGTTTGAAAATATACATATAGAATCTAATTCATTGCTTGACTTTTCTTTTTGAATGACATGATACCATTTCCAGTTGAGTTTTTTAGCATCTCTCAAGTTCAGTTGCTTTTTTATTATCTCATCAAAAATACGTATAAAATCAGCATGTTTTTTTTGATAATGGTGTTTCCGAAGCTGCATTTCAAAGGCATTTGCATTGAGAGGAATACGGTGAGGTTCTAATTCTATAAACTGATTATCTAGTTTATAGAAAATATAAAACTTTTCATACTGAGTTTGGTGCTTTACAGGTTCGGCAAACATTCCAAAACGATGAAAAGGATAGACATCTTTCAAAAAAATAAAAGGAAGTATAATTCCCATTACAATAAAAACAACTATATATTTTTTCATACTACTAGACATTTTTTAGAAAAACACAAATAGGTCAGTCCCAAAGGGCAGACCGTTTACTAAATAGGTTATAAACGGTCTGCTCTACGAGACTGACCTATATAAAAATAATTACTAGATAATATTTTTGTCTAGTAGTATGATATTTTTTGTAAAACACCATTTTTGAGAGTTGAGTAGTTATTAAAGTTTTATCAAAAGTATAGTACTTTTAATAACGCAGAAAAATCAAACTAAATATACATAATTTTGTATCTATTGCGATTTGTACTATTATTTTCCACAAATCACACTTTCAATTTTCAATTCTACCTTTTTTTTCTAAAATTTGTGAATAAATTTATCTTATTTGATAGTCGAAGCACAATAAAACAGCACTTTAAGCATTATTGATGTAAGGGAAATTATATAAATGGTTTTTGTGTATATTTGTAACTTCTACAGTTCAAAAGCCTAATTAAACTTCAAATCAAATTTTAATTTTGAATCTTTGATAAAATTTTGCTTGAAATTTGTAAGAATATTCAGAAAATGAAGTGTAGGTTACCAAAATTAGTTTATTAAAAGAAAACTATTTCAATAAACCTTTTTCCTAAAACAATTTAGAAAATACTAATACTAAGCAGTTTTGATTTTTATTTAATTGAAAAGAGATAATCATTTTTATAAAAATTCAACACAATTTAAAAAGATTATAATACCACGCATTATGGCAAAATTGAGTTTTCAGTACAGCGCATTATTTATCCTAGCTTTAGGATTAATGCTAGGAGGTTGTAACAAAAAACCACCAACAAGCACCGACCCAGGTAAAAAAAGTACAGCTACTGGAGTAGCTTTTGGTAAGAAAAAACCAAATGGCGAAGAAGGTGGATTTAAAGTAGAAAAATTTAAAGGACAACCTGCTGGTCCTAACCTTGTATTTATTGAAGGTGGTCGTCATATTTTAGGCTCTTTTGAAGAGAATATAGAAATGACTGCTGCTGACAACATCGAAAATACAGTTACTATTAAGTCTTTTTATATGGACGAAACAGAGATTGCAAACATTCACTGGTTGGAGTACATGCATTATTTACTGCAAGATTCTTCTCAACAGGCGTATGAAGAATCTTTGCCAGATACAACAGTTTGGTCTGCTGAATTAGCTTACAATGACCCTTATGTTGATCATTATTTACGTTATCCTGGTTTCCGTTATTTCCCAGTTGTGGGTGTTTCTTGGAAACAAGCAAGTGATTATTCACTTTGGCGTACAAGTATGGTAAACAATGGTTTGGCTATGAAGAGTGGTAAAAAAGACGTGAAAGAATTAGCTAAAAATGGCGAACGTATTCCATTAGAATCTGGTGTAGTTTTACCAGGTTATCGTCTTCCTACAGAAGCAGAATGGGAATATGCAGCAAAAGGTCTTATCGGAACACAATACTTAGATGAAGCACAAGATTATGCTCGTCTTTATCCTTGGGATGGTCACTCACTTCGTAATCCTTACGGAAAACAAATGGGACAGTTTTTGGCTAACTTCAAACGTGGACGTGGTGATTATGCAGGTATTGCAGGTGCATTGAATGACGGTGCAATGATTACAACTTGGATTTATTCGTATCCACCAAATGACTTTGGGCTTTATAATATGGCAGGAAACGTAAACGAATGGGTTTGGGATATTTATCGTCCAGGTTCATTTGAAGATTTTGGTGGAGAGCCAAATGCAGATTTGAATCCTATTCGTCGTAATGATTTCTTAGATAAATCTGAGGATTATGACTTTGGAAACTTTGAAACACTTATTAATAATCATGTTCGTGTTTATAAAGGTGGTTCTTGGAAAGATGTAGCTTACTGGTTATCTCCAGGTACTCGTCGTTATATTGAAGAAGATTCTTCTACTTCTCATATTGGCTTCCGTTGTGCGATGATTCGTGCAGATAGTGATAACTAAAATTGAGTTGTTAAAAATAATTATTATATTGAAAGCCTTTTACTCCAAAAGTAAAAGGTTTTTTTGTAGCTTGTACTAAAATCATTTATATTTATCTATGTCCAAATTTATTTAATCTAGTAAATTAAATCATTTGACGAAAAAAAGGCGGGTAGTTATCTGTTTATTCACTCTCGGTATTTACTTTGTGGCTAGATTACATTAAAATGCCCAATTTATAGCTCTATAATTATTCTTATATAAAAATGTCTATTTCTACTTCAAATAATTTGAAAAACAATAAAATACAAGAAGAAAAAATCCATATTGTTGATTTATCACTTAAAGTACTGACTTTTGATTATCTCCTACGTTGGATTTCTTTGGGTAGTTATCGTTTAATTTTTGGAGAAAGTGTAAAAGGTTCGCATCTGATTTTTTTCTTTTCCTTACAGTTATTGATTGTTATTTTTACATTGGGTTTTGTTTTTTGGCGAGAGTATGTATTTAGGATGAATAGTAATCCAAAGGATTCTATTCCAGATTCTATCGAACTGATGTGGAAACAGTTT